>NZ_JBEZNF010000031.1:0-117623 GCF_040653095.1 Streptomyces sp. NPDC048057 | reverse complement strand
AGAGTTCAGGATCACGGGGAAGGCCGCCCTCATACCCTGCGATCACTCCAAAGAGTGACCACGCGACCAGGCCAGACGTTAAGGATCAAGCTGGGTGTAGGGGGAGGAACTGCGCGACAAGCCCACCACCGGGCCGCGGAGACCAACGCACCCGCGGGGAAACGGCGCGCACGTCACCCGGACCCCTCAGACCGCACCCCGCCGCCCGTCGGGCATTGCGCCAGACGGGTGGGAACGCAGGAGCCCCCGGCCCCGTCACCGCAGCGACACTCGCGCCGCGCACCCCCGCGACCCATGTTGTGTGCGAAGCACACGAACCGCGCCCGGAGGTGCCCCCTGCCCGCCGACACCACAGCCGCCGTCGAGGACCTCGCCGACGCCAAGGCCCCGGAGCCGGCCCGAACCGCACTGCTGCGCGCCGCGCTCCTGCGCGCCGCCCCCGCCCTCGGGCTGTTCGTCGCGGCGCGGCTGACGGGGCTGTCGTTGATGGCCGGATGGGCCTGGCACATCGGGCGCAGGCCGCGCGCCATCCTGGGGCGGGCCTGGGACTCCGACTGGTACATGCTCATCGCCGAGCACGGCTACGGACGCGTTCTGACCTGGCCCGGCGCCGTCCAGAACGACCTCGCGTTCTTCCCGCTCTACCCGGGCCTGGTGCGGGCGCTGTCGTACGTCGTCCCCGGCGTCACCAGCGGCACGCTGGGGCTGCTGATCTCCTGGAGCGCCGCGCTGGTCGCCGCCGGCGGGATCTACGCGATCGGCGAGCGGCTGTACGGGCGGCGCGTCGCGACCGTCCTCGTCCTGCTGTGGGCGCTGCTGCCGCACTCCATCGTGCTGACGATGGCGTACACGGAGCCGCTGCTCACCGCCTTCGCCGCCTGGTCGCTGTACGCGGTGCTGACCCGGCGCTGGGTGTGGGCGGGGGTGCTCGCCGCGCTCGCGGGGCTGTCGCGGCCGAACGGGATCGCGGTGGCCGCCGCCGTGGTCTGCGTGGCCGCGGTGGAGCTGGTGCGCCTCGCCCGTCGCGAGCGGCGCACCGAGTGGCGGCCGTGGTTCGCCGCCGCGCTCGCCCCGCTCGGCTGGTGCGGCTACGTGCTGTTCGTCGGGGTCCGCACGGGCGACCCGCTCGGCGGCTACTTCGCGGTGCAGCGCGGCTGGACGTCGCAGTTCGACTTCGGCGCGGGCGCGCTGCGGGTGGTGCGGGACATCGTGCTGCGGCCGGCGGTGTTCTCGGTGACGATGGCGCTGCTGATCGTGCTCGCCTCGGTCGTGCTCGGCGCGCTGCTGGTGCTGGAGCGCCCGCCCGCGGCGCTGCTCGTCTACACGGGCGTACTGCTGTTGATCACCCTCGGCGGCTCGGGCTTCTTCGAGTCGAAGCCGCGCTTCCTGCTGCCGGCGTTCCCGCTGCTGCTGCCGATCGCGCTGGGGTTGACGAGGGCCCGGCCGGGGGCGGCGGTCGCGGTGGTCACCGCCCTGGCCGGGCTCTCGTTCGGGTACGGCACGTACCTGCTGACGCTGTCGCCGATCGCCCTCTGAGAGCCGACCGGGCCCAGGGGCAGGCTCTCAGGCGCCTTCGGGCTCCGCGCCCGGCTGGTCACCCTCCGGCGGGGCCTTGAAGCCCATCTCGATGGCGAACCAGTTGTCGAACTCCATCGACGCCTGCACCCAGCTGACGGTGGAGGAGACGAAGTGGTCCAGGCTGACGCCCATCCCGATCAGCATCTGCGCCTCGCCGATGAGCCGGACGGACGCGCCGCCCTCCTCGTCCTCGTGCAGGTGCGTGTAGACCTTCGGCCACAGGGTGCGGCGGTTCCAGTCGTCGATCTTCTCCAGGATCTTCGTCCGGTCGTCGACGTCCAGCGGACGGTCGTAGAACGTGCGGACGGAGAAGACCTGCTGCTCCGCGTCGCCGCGGAACATGAAGTACGTGCGGAATTCCTCCCACGGGGCGGCGAGGTCGCCCTCGTCGTCGATGACGTACTTGAGCTCCATCTGGTCGAGGAGCTGCTTGACCAGGTCCTGATCGGGAACGACGGGTCCCGCCGGTCCTGCGGACTGAGGCTGGGGCTGGCCCCCGAAATTCGGAATCGAGGACGGATCGATGGTCACCGTGGACTTCCCTTCGTACGGATGCCGCCATCCTCCCCCATGCCGGGGCGGGGGTGGCAACCCCCACCCCGCGCAGCCGTCGTGATCCGCGGGGCGGGGGCGCACGACGGTGCTACAGCGCCTTCGTGACCGGCTCCTCGGCGCCCCCTTCGGTCGCCGGGCCGACGATCAGCCCGTCCTCGAAGCGGTCCACCCGTACGGTGTCGCCGTCGGTGATCTCGCCGGCCAGGATCTCCCGGGCCAGCCGGTCGCCGATCGCGGTCTGCACCAGCCGGCGCAACGGCCGGGCACCGTACGCGGGGTCGTTGCCCTCGTCGGCCAGCCAATCCAGCGCGGCGGGCGTGACGTCGAGGGTGAGCCGGCGCTCGGCGAGGCGGCGGGCCAGTCGGTCGAGCTGGAGGCGGGCGATCCGCGCCAGCTCGTCCCGGTCGAGCGCGGAGAAGACGACCAGGTCGTCCAGCCGGTTCAGGAACTCCGGCTTGAAGGACGCCCGGACGACCTCCAGGACCTGCTGCTTCTTCTCCTCCTCGCTGGTCAGCGGCTCCACCAGATACTGGCTTCCGAGGTTGGAGGTGAGGATGAGGATGGTGTTGCGGAAGTCGACCGTACGGCCCTGGCCGTCGGTGAGCCGGCCGTCGTCGAGGACCTGGAGCAGCACGTCGAAGACCTCGGGGTGCGCCTTCTCCACCTCGTCCAGCAGGACGACGCTGTACGGGCGGCGCCGCACCGCCTCGGTGAGCTGGCCGCCCTCCTCGTACCCCACGTAGCCGGGGGGCGCGCCGACGAGCCGGGCGACGCTGTGCTTCTCGCCGTACTCGGACATGTCGATGCGGACCATGGCCCGCTCGTCGTCGAAGAGGAAGTCGGCGAGGGCCTTCGCCAGCTCGGTCTTGCCGACGCCGGTGGGGCCGAGGAAGAGGAAGGAGCCGGTGGGGCGGTCGGGGTCGGCGATGCCGGCGCGGGTGCGGCGCACCGCGTCGGAGACGGCCCGGACGGCTTCGCCCTGGCCGATCAGCCGCCGGCCCAGCTCGTCCTCCATCCGCAGCAGCTTCTGCGTCTCGCCCTCCAGCAGCCGGCCGGCGGGGATCCCGGTCCAGGACCCGACGACGTCCGCGATGTCGTCGGAGCCGACCTCCTCCTTGACCATCGTGGTGGTACGGGCCTCGGCCTCGGCCTCCGACGCGGCCTCCAACTCGCGCTCCAGGGTGGGGATCTCCCCGTACAGCAGCTTGGAGGCGGTGTCGAAGTCGCCGTCGCGCTGGGCGCGCTCGGCCCGGCCGCGGGCCTCGTCGAGCTGGCCCTTCAGCTCGCCGACCCGGTTCAGCCCCTGCTTCTCCTTCTCCCAGCGGGCGGTCAGCCCGCGCAGCTCCTCCTCCTTGTCGGCGAGGTCGCGGCGGAGCTTGTCCAGCCGTTGGCGGGAGGCGGGGTCGGACTCGTTCTTCAGCGCCATCTCCTCCATCAGCAGCCGGTCGACGGCGCGCTGGAGCTCGTCGATCTCGACGGGCGAGGAGTCGATCTCCATCCGCAGCCGGGACGCGGCCTCGTCGACGAGGTCGATGGCCTTGTCGGGCAGGAAGCGGGAGGTGATGTAGCGGTCGGAGAGGGTGGCGGCGGCGACCAGCGCGGAGTCGGCGATCTGGACCTTGTGGTGGGCCTCGTAGCGGCCCTTGAGTCCACGCAGGATGGCGATGGTGTCCTCGACGGTGGGCTCCGCGACCAGCACCTGCTGGAAGCGGCGCTCCAGCGCCGGGTCCTTCTCGATCCGCTCGCGGTACTCGTCGAGGGTGGTGGCGCCGACCATGCGCAGCTCGCCGCGGGCCAGCATCGGCTTGAGCATGTTGCCCGCGTCCATGGCGGAGTCGCCGCCGGCGCCCGCGCCGACGACGGTGTGCAGCTCGTCGATGAAGGTGACGATCTGGCCTTCGCTCTCCTTGATCTCGGAGAGGACGGTCTTCAGCCGCTCCTCGAACTCGCCCCGGTACTTCGCACCTGCAACCATCGCGCCGAGGTCGAGGGAGACCAGCCGCTTGTTCTTCAGCGACTCGGGGACGTCGCCCTTGACGATGCGCTGGGCGAGCCCCTCGACGACGGCGGTCTTGCCGACGCCGGGTTCGCCGATGAGGACGGGGTTGTTCTTGGTGCGCCGGGACAGCACCTGGACGACCCGGCGGATCTCCTGGTCCCGGCCGATGACGGGGTCCAGCTTGCCGTCGCGGGCGGCGGCGGTGAAGTCGGTGCCGAACTTCTCCAGGGCCTTGTACTGGCCCTCGGGGTCGGCGGTGGTCACCCGGCGTCCACCGCGGATCGCGGCGAAGGCGTCGAGCAGCTTCTTCGCGGAGGCGCCCTGCCCGGAGAGCACCTCGCCGGCCTGGCCGCCCTTGGCGGCGATGCCGATCAGCAGGTGCTCGGTGGAGAGGAAGTCGTCCCCCAGCTCCTTGGCGCGCTCGGCGGCGTCCGCGATGACGGCCAGGAACTCGCGGTTCGGCTGGGGCGGTGCGACGGTGGAGCCGGTGACGCTGGGCTGGGCCCCGAGCACCCGCTCGGCCCCGGCCCGTACGGCCGCCTGGTCGACTTCCACGGCGGCCAGCAGGTCGATGATGTTCGCGTTCTCCTGGCCCGCGAGCAGGGCCAGCAGCAGGTGTGCCGGGATCAGGTCGGGATGACCGGCTGACACCGCCCGATTGGTGGCGGCGTTGATGGCATCCCGGCTCTTGTTGGTCAGCTCGGCGTCCACGTCCTGTCTCTCCTCCTCGCGGGTGGGTCGGGGCTCCACAGGTCACCCCGCGTCAGTGCACTGATACTGACTCGGTAAACCTGCACAAAGTTGAGTCTATTCCACTCAACCATGCTCCCGCCAGCGGTGGGGCCCCTGAACTGGGGACGCACCCCGCCCGCTCCCGGCTCCCGCTGCCGCTCCCTAGGGTGGAGGCATGGCCATCACCGATCTGCGCGACCTGACGCCCGGGTACCTGGCGTTCTGGCGCGAGCACCACCTGTGCACGCTGACCACGCTGCGGCCGGACGGCAGCCCGCACGTCGTACCGGTGGGGGTGACCTTCGATCCGGAGGAGGGCGTCGCCCGGGTGATCACCAACAAGAGCAGCCGCAAGGTCGCCCACGTGCTGGCCGCGGCGGGCGGGGACGGCGCCCGGGTCGCGGTCTGCCAGATGCACGGCAGGCACTGGGCGACCCTGGAGGGCCAGGCGCGGGTGCGCACGGAGTCGGCGGTGGTGGCGGACGCCGTACGCCGGTACGCGGAGCGCTACGGGCGCACGCCCCGGCCGAACCCCGACCGCGTGGTGATCGAGATCGCCGTCGAGCGGGCCCTGGGGCGGGCCTGACCCGCCGCGCGCCCGGGGTCGGGAACCTTGCGCCTCATCCGTACCGTACGCAGACGCACAGCGGCGCCATCGCGTTTCAGGTCCGCGATGGCGCCGCTGTGTGGGGGAAGTGCCGGAGCGATTTGGAACGACGGGGGAATCGCTCAGGCACTGCGGGGGGTGGCGGTGGTGGTGTCGGGCTCGACCATTTCCTGATCGCGCTGATCCAGATTGACGAAGATCATGCCGTACCGGATCGCGCACCGGACGGGCTGCGGCGCCCCTCGCGGCCGTCGCAGGCACCGGTACGCTCGAACGTCCTCGTCCTCCTCGCGCGCCACGACGATCGGTTCGCCGAACAGGGTGACCATCAACGAATCGCCGCGGTGGGGGATTGCCGTGACGAGGTCGATGAAGTGCCACCCCGAGCGGTAGGCCGTGGCCATCTCACGCCGGAAGGACCGGTCGTCCGGGGGAATGGTCATGCCACACCTTCAAGGGCGTGCGCAGGGGTGTCTTCCCAGGAGGGTTCGCCAGCCGTGGTCGCGCCAAGGGGGCTGGACTCCCACGAGGGCTCACCCTGGGTCGCCGCCAGCGAACTCGCCGGGACGCGTTCCCAGGAGGGCTCACCGACGGATGCCGCCGCGCCCAGCGCGGCTGCCGCCAGGGCCAGAGCACAGAGAGCACGAAGCGTCCTAGACATGGGTGATCTCCACCTCATTTGATCATTCCTCCTCCCCCGCGCATTAGACGATGTCTCACTCCGAACGCTTGCACCAGCGACGGCAGGCATCATGTTCCTGTATTGCAGGAACATGAGGGGGTATATATGGCGTCTAATGGGGGCGAACTCGGACACCCTCACGCAGACGGAAAGTTGTGCGAGGCGGGAAAGGGTCTTTACATCACCGCCCTGCGCACCGGGCGCATCGCCCGCTCCGAAGCGGAGTCCGCGCCCTGTCTCTTCGACCTCGCCCTGCTCGACCCCGACCCGTACGACGCGCAGTGGTTGCGACCGGTTCCGCCTGCCTCCGCGCTCTCACAACTCATTCACCCCATCGAGCGGGAAATCCAGGAACGCCGCCGCCGGGCCGTGGCCCTCACCGACGCCCTCGAACCGTTCATGGCGTACACCGCTCAGAATTCCACCGTCCCGCAGGGGATAACCGTCCTCGAAGGACTGAACCGCATCAACGCGACCCTCGACCAGGTGACCGCGGACTGCACACAGGAACTCCTCACCGTCCAACCCGGCAGCGGACGCCAACCCCACTCCCTGGAGAAGGCGTTGCGCCGGGTGGAGCCGCTGATCAAACGCGGGGTGCGGATGCGCACGCTCTACCAGCACACCGCACGCCACCACCCCGCCACGCTCTCCTACATGGAGAAGGTCGGTCCCGCCGGGGTGGAGGTGCGCACGCTGGAGGAGATCATCGACCGGCTGATCATCGTGGACCGCAAGGTCGCCTTCATCCCCGCCAGCAGCGACCGGCTCTTCGCGCTGGAGCTGCGGCACAAGGGGATCGTGGAGTACCTCGTCGGCGTCTTCGAGCAGTTCTGGCTGCACGGGCTGCCGTGGGAGGAGCCCATCTCGTACGGCCCCGATCTCGACGGGATCACCGGAATCCAGCGCTCCATCGCCAAACTGCTGGTGGAGGGGCACGTCGACGAGGCGATCGCGCGGCGGCTGGGGATGAACGTCCGCACCTGCCGCGCCCACGTCGCCAAGCTGGGCTCGTCCCTGGGCAGCGGGAGCCGCACCCAACTCGGCTATCTGATCGCCCAGTCGGGGATCCTCGACCACGACGCCCAGAACACGTGACCGGAACACGTGAAGAGAGCCATCGCCCCGGGAAGGGGTGATGGCTCTCCACCACGTCGGCGCCCGCATCGCCGTCGTCGCACGGACGACGGCGGTGCGCACTACTCGCCCCGCTTGGGGCGCCACACCACCAGCGCGGTCGCCTGCTGCACGTCCTGGTACGGCACGAGGTCGCGCCGGTAGGAGGCGTGCACCTGGGCCTCGCGCTGCTGCATGGCCACCGCCGCGCCCTCGACCGCGGCCGACAGCTCGGCGACCCGGGACTGGAGCGCGGCGACCTGGTTCTCCAGCTCGATGATGCGCTTGATGCCGGCGAGGTTGATGCCCTCGTCCTGGGACAGCTGCTGCACGGTGCGCAGCAGCTCGATGTCCCGGGCGGAATAACGCCGGCCCCGCCCCGCCGTGCGGTCGGGGGAGACCAGGCCCAGCCGGTCGTACTGACGCAGGGTCTGCGGGTGCAGACCGGAGAGCTGGGCCGCCACCGAAATCACGTACACCGGTGACTCGTCGGTCAGTTCGTAGGGGTTGCGGCGCCTTCCGTCCATCGTCCTCATGCTCCCTTCGCGGCCTCGAACAGCGCGGCCCTCGGGTCCTCGCCCGTGGTGGCCTCGCGGTACGCCTCCAGCGCGTCCTTCGCCTTGTCGCTCAGATCCTTGGGAACCACGACCTCGACGGTGACCAGCAGGTCACCCCGGGTGCCGTCCTTGCGGACCGCGCCCTTGCCGCGGGCGCGCATCGTCCGACCGTTGGGAGTGCCGGCCGGCAGCTTCAAGGTGACCGGCGGCCCGCCGAGCGTGGGCACCTTGACCTCGCCGCCGAGCACCGCCTCCGCGTACGTCACGGGGACGGTGACGGTGAGGTTGTCACCCTTGCGACCGAAGACCGGGTGCGCGCCGACGTGCACGACGACGTACAGGTCGCCGGCCGGTCCACCGCGCTCGCCCGGGGCGCCCTTGCCGCGCAGCCGGATCCGCTGGCCGTCGGAGACGCCCGGCGGGATCCGCACCTGCATGGTGCGCGAGGAGCGGGCGCGCCCGCTGCCCTTGCAGACCTCGCAGGGGTCCTGCGCGATCAGCCCGCGTCCCTTGCAGTCCACGCACGGGTCGGTGAGCGAGAAGGAGCCGCTGCCGCCGCGCGAGACCTGACCGGTGCCGACGCAGGTCGGGCACACGCGGGGCGTGCCGTTCTTGTCGCCGGTGCCCGAACACGCCTTGCACGGTGCGGAGCTGGACATCCGCAGCGGGACCGTGGCCCCGTCGACCGCCTCGGTGAAGCTGAGCGTCACCTCGGACTCGACGTCCTGGCCGCGGCGGGGCTGGACACGGGTGCCCGCGCCCGCGCCGCGGTTGAACAGGCCGCCGAAGACGTCCCCGATCCCGCCGCCGAAGCCGCCGGCACCTCCGCCCCCACCGGGGGCCCCGCCCTGGGCGCCCCCGAAGAGGTCGCCCAGGTCGAAGTTGAAGCTGCCGCCGGCGCCGCCGGGACCGGCGCGGAAGCCGCCGTTGCCGAAGAGGGCGCGGGCGTCGTCGTACTCCTTGCGCCGCTTGGGGTCGCCGAGGACGTCGTTCGCCTCGGAGATCTCCTTGAAGCGCTCCTCCGCCCGGGCGTCGCCCTTGTTGGCGTCCGGGTGGAACTCGCGGGCGAGCTTGCGGTACGCCTTCTTGATCTCGGCCTCGGTGGCGTCCTTGGGGACGCCGAGGACCTTGTAGTAGTCCTTCTCGACGAAGTCCTTCGTGCTCATCGACGTCCCTCCTTCCGCCCCGTCACCTTCATCGGCGCCCGTGCGCTAGGTCGTGTCTTCAAAGTCCCGTCTGCGCCCAAAGGGCGGACGACGCCACTTTGAAGACACTCCCTAGCCCTTGTCCGGGCCACCGCTCTCCTCGCCGTCAGCCTTCGCACCCTTCGCTCCCTCGGCGTCCGCCGCACCGTCCTCGGCAGCGGCACCCTTGGCGTCCGAGGACTCCGCGGACTCCTTGCCGGAGGTCGACGGGGCCGCGCCCGGCTGGGGCTCGGCCACGGCCACCCGCGCGGGGCGGATGGTCCGCTCGCCGATGCGATACCCCGGCTGGAGCACCGCGACGCACGTGGTCTCCGTGACGTCCGGCGCATAGCTGTGCATCAGCGCCTCGTGGATCGTCGGGTCGAAGGGCTCGCCCTCCTTGCCGAACTGCTGGAGGCCCATCTTCGCCGCGGCGGTCTCCAGGGACTCGGCGACGGACTTGAAGCCGCCCACCAACTCCCCGTGGTCCCGCGCGCGGCCGATGTCGTCGAGCACGGGCAGCAGCTCGGCCAGGAGGGTCGCCGTGGCGATCTCCTTGACCGACACCCGGTCGCGCTCGACGCGACGGCGGTAGTTCTGGTACTCGGCCTGGAGGCGCTGGAGGTCGCCGGTGCGCTCGGAGAGCGCCGTGCGCACCTGGTCCAGCTCAGCCGTCAGGCCGGCGGTCTTGGCTGCGTCCCCTGCCGGGGCCGCGCGGCCCTCCTTCTCGGAGGAGCCGGCGGTCTCGGCGGCGTCGTCAGAGGTGGCGCCGGAGGGAACGTCGGGCTTCTCGTCGAAGCCCGGGGTCTCCTCCGTCACGCGGCACCGCCCTTGGGCTTCTCGTCGTCGACGATCTCGGCGTCGACCACGTCGTCGTCGGCCTTGGCCTGGCCGGCGTCACCCTGGGGGGCGTCACCGGTCGCGGCCTGCTGCGACTGGGCGTCGGCGTACATGGCCTGGCCCAGCTTCTGCGAGACGGCGGCGACCTTCTCGGTGGCGGTGCGGATCTCGGCGGAGTCCTCGCCCTTGAGCTTCTCCTTCAGCTCGCCGAGCGCGGTCTCGACCTCGGCCTTGACCTCACCGGGGACCTTGTCCTCGTTGTCCTTGAGGAACTTCTCCGTCTGGTAGACGAGCTGCTCGCCCTGGTTGCGCGTCTCGGCGGCCTCGCGGCGGCGGTGGTCCTCGTCCGCGTACTGCTCGGCCTCCTGGCGCATCCGGTCGACCTCGTCCTTCGGCAGCGAGGAGCCGCCGGTGACGGTCATCTTCTGCTCCTTGCCCGTGCCCAGGTCCTTGGCGGTCACGTGCATGATGCCGTTGGCGTCGATGTCGAAGGAGACCTCGATCTGCGGGACGCCGCGGGGCGCCGGCGGCAGACCGGTCAGCTCGAACATGCCCAGCTTCTTGTTGTACGCCGCGATCTCGCGCTCGCCCTGGTAGACCTGGATCTGCACGGACGGCTGGTTGTCCTCGGCCGTGGTGAAGATCTCGGAGCGCTTGGTCGGGATCGTGGTGTTGCGCTCGATGAGCTTGGTCATGATGCCGCCCTTGGTCTCGATGCCGAGGGACAGCGGGGTGACGTCGAGCAGCAGGACGTCCTTGACCTCGCCCTTGAGGACGCCGGCCTGGAGCGAGGCGCCGATGGCGACGACCTCGTCCGGGTTCACGCCCTTGTTGGCCTCCTTGCCGCCGGTCAGCTCCTTGACGAGCTCGGCGACGGCGGGCATGCGGGTGGAGCCGCCGACCAGGACGACGTGGTCGATCTCGGACAGGGCGATGCCCGCGTCCTTGATGACGTTGTTGAACGGGGTCTTGCAGCGCTCCAGCAGGTCCGAGGTGAGCTGCTGGAACTGGGCGCGCGTGAGCTTCTCGTCCAGGTGCAGCGGGCCCTCGGCGGAGGCGGTGATGTACGGCAGGTTGATCGTCGTCTCGGTGGAGGACGACAGCTCGATCTTCGCCTTCTCGGCGGCCTCGCGGAGCCGCTGGAGGGCCATCTTGTCCTTGCCCAGGTCGACGCCGTGGCCGTTCTGGAACTGCTTGACCAGGTAGTCGACGACGCGCTGGTCCCAGTCGTCGCCACCGAGGTGGTTGTCGCCGTTGGTGGCCTTCACCTCGACGACGCCGTCGCCGATCTCCAGCAGGGACACGTCGAACGTGCCGCCGCCGAGGTCGAAGACGAGGATGGTCTGGTCGTCCTTGTCCAGGCCGTAGGCGAGGGCGGCGGCGGTCGGCTCGTTGACGATGCGCAGGACGTTCAGGCCCGCGATCTCGCCGGCCTCCTTGGTGGCCTGGCGCTCGGAGTCGTTGAAGTACGCCGGGACGGTGATCACCGCGTCGGTGACCTTCTCGCCCAGGTACGCCTCGGCGTCCCGCTTCAGCTTCTGCAGGATGAAGGCGCTCATCTGCTGCGGGTTGAAGTTCTTGCCGTCGAGCTCGATCTTCCAGTCCGTGCCCATGTGGCGCTTGACCGAGCGGATCGTCCGGTCGACGTTCGTGACCGCCTGGCGCTTGGCGACCTCGCCGACCAGCACCTCGCCGTTCTTCGCAAAGGCGACGACGGACGGCGTGGTCCGGGCTCCCTCGGCGTTGGTGATGACGGTGGGCTCGCCGCCCTCCAGAACGCTGACGACGGAGTTAGTCGTGCCCAGGTCGATGCCGACCGCACGTGCCATGTCAATTCCTCCAGCTGAAACTACTTGAGTGGATCTGACTCACAGCATGCCCGACGGTCCGGGTGGAGTCAACAGACCTGAGCCCACCCCACTCAACTTTTACCCCACGCTTATCCGCAGCCTTGGCGCCCGCGGCGCCCCGCCGCCGCCACCGCGCGTGGCGCACCGCCCCCGAGCCGGAGCGTCTGCGAAAGTCGTCCCCCACGGAAGTCGACAAACACCAACACAGCAGCTCAAAAAGCTCATCCCGTAGCAACAACACCAAGAAGCAGCGAACCACTCCCACGGGAGACGCGGATGTCCACCTCCAAGCGAGCCGTCGACGTCGTGGGCGGCACCCTCCTGCTCCTCCTCCTGACCCCCGCACTGCTGGCGCTCGCCGCCGCCGTCGCCGCCACCTCCCGCGGCCCGGTCCTCGTCCCCCGGCGGCGCGCCGGCGCCGGCGGCCACCCCTTCCCGATGCTGACGTTCCGCACCGACCCCGCCACCCGCGCGGGCCGGCTGCTGCACCGCCACTACCTGGACCACCTGCCGCAGCTGATCAACGTCGTACGCGGTGAGATGTCGCTGGTCGGCCCGCGACCGCTGCCCGTCGACCACCCCCTGACGGGCGCCGCCCGCGCCCGCACCGCGGTCCGCCCCGGCATCACCGGCCCCTGGCAGATCGGCGGCAGGTCCGGGCTGCCGTGGGAGGAGATGGCCGTCCAGGACCTGCACTACGTGCGCGAGCACTGGCTCGGGACGGACCTGGCGATCCTGGTGCGCACGGCCACGATCGCCGCCCGCGGCCTCGGCCCGCGCCGGCTGCGGGGCGCCGCCACGGCGCCGGACCAGGAGCCGCGCGTACCGCGTCCGCAGGGGCTGAGGCAAGCCTGAGCGACACAGATCACCGCCCGCGTGGCTACAGTGCGGCGACGTAAGTGGGTAATGTCAGCACGAACCCATTAAGTTACCGCTTAGTAGTCGCGACGGGTCCATCGGGGCCCACCACCGCGGCTCGCCCCGCAGTACACCGGAAGTGCTGGAACGTCCCCCCTCGCAGGCCCGAGGAGTCCCGAAATGCAGCTCGCCGCGATCGTCGTGTCGCTGGTCCTGACCGTGGTCGCCGTCGCGCTCATCGCCCGAGCCGTGGCGCAGATCTACCGCTTCGTGAGGCTCGGCCAGGCCGTGCCCGCGGGCAGCCGCACCGACGCCCCCAAGCAGCGCACGATCACCCTGGCCAAGGAGTTCCTCGGCCACACCCGGATGAACCGCTGGGGCATCGTCGGATTCGCCCACTGGTTCGTCGCCGTCGGCTTCCTGACCCTGCCGCCCACCCTGCTCCAGGCGTACGGCCAGCTGTTCCAGGCCGACTGGGTGCTGCCGGTCATCGGCACCTGGGTGCCGTTCGAGATGTACACCGAGTTCATCGGTCTGATGACCGTGGTGGGCATCGTCGCCCTGATCGTGATCCGACTGCTCAGCCTGCCCTCCCGGGCCGGCCGCAAGTCCCGCTTCGCCGGCTCCAAGGCGTGGCAGGCGTACTTCGTCGAGTACGTCATCCTCACCATCGGCCTCGCGATCCTGGTGCTGCGCGGGCTGGAGGGCGCGATCCACCACGTGGACGGCTACGAGGCCGGCTACTTCGTCTCGTACCCCCTCGTCGCCCTCTTCGACGGCCTGAGCGTCGCCACCCTCCAGAACCTGATCTACTTCACCGCCATGATCAAGATCGGCGTCTCGCTGATCTGGATGATCACCGTCTCGCTCAACACCAACATGGGCGTGGCCTGGCACCGCTTCCTCGGCTTCCCGAACATCTGGTTCAAGCGGAACGCCGACGGGGCGTCGGCCCTCGGCGCGCTCCAGCCGATGGCGTCCGGCGGCAAGGAGATCGACTTCGAGGACCCGGGCGACGACGACGTCTACGGCGTCTCGCAGGTCGAGCACTTCTCCTGGAAGGGCATCCTCGACTTCTCCACCTGCACCGAGTGCGGTCGCTGCCAGTCGCAGTGCCCCGCCTGGAACACCGGCAAGCCGCTCTCCCCCAAGCTCCTGATCATGTCGCTGCGCGACCACGCGCACGCCAAGGCGCCGTACTTGTTGGCGGGCGGCGGGACAGGCGCGGAGGGCTCCGAGGGTGGGGCGAAGGCGTCCGAGGAGGCGCTGAAGGACGTGCCGGCCGCGGCGCTCGCCGAGGCCGAGCGGCCCCTGATCGGGACGCTGGCGGAGAACGGCGTCATCGACCCGGACGTGCTGTGGTCCTGCACCACCTGCGGCGCGTGCGTGGAGCAGTGCCCGGTCGACATCGAGCACATCGACCACATCGTCGACATGCGCCGCTACCAGGTGATGATCGAGTCCGCGTTCCCCTCCGAGGCGGGCACGATGCTCAAGAACCTGGAGAAGAAGGGCAACCCCTGGGGCCTGGCGAAGAAGCAGCGCGTCGAGTGGACGAAGGAAGTCGACTTCGAGGTCCCGATCGTGGGCCGCGACGTCGAGGACCTGTCCGAGGTCGACTACCTGTACTGGGTCGGCTGCGCCGGCGCCCTGGAGGACCGGGCGAAGAAGACCACGAAGGCGTTCGCCGAGCTGCTGCACATCGCGGGCGTGAAGTTCGCGATCATGGGCGGCGACGAGAAGTGCACCGGTGACTCCCCGCGCCGCCTGGGCAACGAGCCGCTGTTCCAGCAGCTCGGCCAGGAGAACGTGGCCATGCTGAACATGGCCTTCGGCGAGGACGACGACGAACCGGCGACGAAGAAGCCGAAGTCGGCGAAGAAGATCGTCTCGACCTGTCCGCACTGCTTCAACACCATCGCGAACGAGTACCCGCAGCTCGGCGGCGAGTACGAGGTCATCCACCACACCCAGCTGCTCCAGCACCTCATCGACGAGGGCCGGCTGGTCCCGATCACCCCGGTCGAGGGCCTGATCACCTACCACGACCCCTGCTACCTGGGTCGGCACAACAAGGTGTACACCCCGCCGCGCGAGATCATGTCCGCCGTCCCCGGCCTGCGCCAGCAGGAGATGCACCGCCACAAGGAGCGCGGCTTCTGCTGCGGCGCCGGCGGCGCGCGGATGTGGATGGAGGAGCGCATCGGCAAGCGCATCAACGAGGAGCGGGTCGACGAGGCGCTGTCGCTCAACCCGGACATCGTCTCCACCGCCTGCCCGTTCTGCCTGGTGATGCTCACCGACTCCGTCAACGGGAAGAAGAACAACGGCACGGCGAAGGAGTCGCTCCAGGTCGTGGACGTGGCGCAGCTGCTGCTCGACTCGGTGAAGACGCCGCCGGCGGACGGCGAGCCGATGGAGGAGCCGGAGGGTGCGCCGGAGCCGGAGCCGGTGAAGTAGCTCCGTACGTCCGTACGGGACGTCCGTACGGGATGAGGGCCGGGTGCTTGAGCGCCCGGCCCTCATCCGTTTCCCCAGGGTGGGGACAACCCCCCGGGGCTCCCCTAGGGGATGTCACAGCTCAGCCGCAAACCCCCTGCTCGCGCCCGTGATGACACCGTGACTCCCCGAGAGCGGGTACGTTCGAAGGCGTGGCTGGATTCAGGATCGGACGCGGCCGGGACAACCGCACGCAGCAGCAGCAACCGCAGCAGGCACCGCCGCCGTACGGACAGCAGCAGCCGTACGGACAGCAGCAGCCGTGGCCCCCGGCGGGCGGCGGCTACCAGGGCGGCCAGCCTCCCGCGTACGGCGAGCCGGAGTACTTCGGCGACCCGTACCAGCAGCAGGGCCGCCCCCCGCAGCCCCCGCACCCCCATCCCCACCAGCACCAGGCGCCGCCGCCGCACCACGACCCGTACGCCAACAACGCGGGCCACACCCAGGCGTTCTCCGTCGACGACCCCTACGGCCAGGGCTCGACCTACCAGGCGGGCAGCGCGCCCGCGGCCCCGGTCGGCCCCCGGCTGCACTGGAAGGAGCTGCTGACCGGCATCGTCACCCGACCGGCGCAGACCTTCCTCCAGATGCGGGACTACCCCGTGTGGGGCCCGTCGCTGGTCGTCACGTTCCTCTACGGCATGCTGGCGATCTTCGGCCTCGACGAGCCGCGCGACGAGGTCATCAACGCGACGCTGTCGGCGGCGATCCCGGCCGTACTGATCACGGGCATCGCGTTCGTCATCGGCGGCACGATCCTGGGCGCGGTCACCCACACCCTGGCCCGCCAGTTCGGCGGCACCGGCTCCTGGCAGCCCACGGTCGGCCTCTCCATGCTGATCATGACCCTCACGGACGCCCCGCGGCTGTTCTTCGCCCTCTTCCTCGGCGGCCAGAACTCCTTCGTCCAGCTCCTGGGCTGGGCGACCTGGCTGGCGGCGGGCGCGCTGTTCACGGTGATGGTGAGCAAGTCGCACGACCTGCCGTGGCCGAAGGCGCTGGGGGCGTCGGCGATCCAGCTGATCGCACTGCTGTCGATCATCAAGCTGGGCACGATCTGAGTCGTACGCACATGACGGAAGGGGCGCCCCCGCTCGGGGGCGCCCCTTCCGTCACGCGTACGGCTTGCTGTGGCTCAGGCGTCGAGGACCTGGCCCTCGCGGCGCACCACGGGCTTCTCGACGGACCACGGGAAGTTGATCCAGTCATCCGTGCGCTTCCACACGTACTCGCACTTCACCAGCGAGTGCGACTTCTCGTAGATGACCGCGGAGCGCACCTCGGCGACGTGGTCCAGGCAGAAGTCGTGCACCAGCTTCAGCGTCTTGCCGGTGTCGGCGACGTCGTCCGCGATCAGGACCTTCTTGTCGGAGAAGTCCACGACGTTCGGCACCGGCGCCAACATCACCGGCATCTCCAACGTCTCGCCGACGCCGGTGTAGAACTCGACGTTGACCAGGTGGATGTTCTTGCAGTCCAGCGCGTACGCCAGCCCGCCGGCGACGAAGACCCCGCCACGCGCGATCGACAGCACTATGTCGGGCTCGAAGCCGTCGTCCGCGATGGTCTGCGCCAGCTCGCGGACCGCGGTCCCGAACGTCTCGTACGTCAGGTTCTCCCGTACGTCACTCATGTCACACCTGCGTCCGGTGGAAGTTCTGGAACGAACGGGAGGCCGTGGGCCCGCGCTGCCCCTGGTAGCGGGAGCCGTACCGCTCGCTGCCGTAGGGGTGCTCGGCCGGCGAGCTGAGCCGGAACATGCACAGCTGCCCGATCTTCATCCCCGGCCACAGCTTGATCGGCAGCGTCGCGAGGTTCGACAGCTCCAACGTGACGTGCCCCGAGAAGCCGGGGTCGATGAACCCCGCGGTCGAGTGGGTGACCAGGCCGAGCCGCCCCAGCGAGCTCTTGCCCTCCAACCGGGAGGCGAGGTCGTCCGGGAGGCTGATGACCTCGTACGTGGACGCCAGCACGAACTCGCCCGGGTGCAGGATGAACGCCTCGTCCCCCTCCGGCTCCACGGTCCGCGTCAGGTCCGCCTGCTCGACGGCGGGGTCGATGTGCGGGTACCGGTGGTTCTCGAACACCCGGAAGTAGCGGTCGAGGCGCACGTCGATGCTGGACGGCTGCACCATGGATTCGTCGAACGGGTCGATGCGCACCCGCCCGGCGTCGATCTCGGCCCGGATGTCCTTGTCTGAGAGAAGCACCCCCCGAGGATACGCAGAGCGCACGGACCCCATCGAACCGGACGGCTCGACGGCCCGTGCGCGTCTGCGCCCGCCTACGCTCCCTCGGCTACTTCACTGCCGCCACGGGCACCACGTTCCGCAACCGCGCACAACGCGGACACCGGACGAGCCTCGCCGGTCCGATCCGTCCCGCACCGAGCTGCTGCATCGGAAACGAGCCGGTAGTGAAGACGTGCCCTTCGGCACAGCGGACGACGGTGCGTGCCATCAAGTCCATCAGGTCCCTTCCCCAACTAATGCGGACGAACGCCACATTAGGGTATGAACCATCTCCACCGACGACCGGCACTCCGTCTGCCACGCTACGCCCCAACTCCCTTGCGCCGCAGCCACGTCCGACGCGGACGACCGCGGGCCGCAACGACAAAGCCCCACGGCGCCGTTCGCCGGGGGGCTGGGATGGGGTACAGTGGGCGCCACGGTTGTCGATCATCGAGATCGGTTCCGATGCGCGGGTGTAGTTTAATGGTAGAACATAAGCTTCCCAAGCTTAGAGCGCGAGTTCGATTCTCGTCACCCGCTCCACAACGAAGCCCCAGGTCAGAGACCTGGGGCTTGTTTGTTGTCTAGACCTTTTCGAGCCCGCGTGCCATTCGCGTGCCATAAGTGCCGTAACGGGGCGTCAGATTGCGCCTCGATCTACAGAGGGCTGCCATACGACGTTGAGCGCTCTCGGGCATCGAGACGCGTGCCCAGTGATCCGTGTCACCTCCCCCTTGCGTTTTCGGGCGGAGCCGGCAGCGAGCGCGGGAGTTGGTGAACGACGGCAGTCGTGCCAGCTCCCAGGCTCCGGGCCGCTGCCGCGCGCTGTCGGCGGACGTCGGCGTCGATGTCATCGGCGAGCCTGCGCTGGTGTTCTTTGGTGGAGTGCTGGTAGATCAGCTGGGCCCGCTCCGAGGACTGGCCGGCGCGGACCATGAGGTCCTTCAGCTTGGCGCCAGTGTCGGCGGCAAGGGTGTTGCCGGTGTGCCGCAGGTCGTAGAAGCGGAACTCCTTCGACATGCCGACCGCGTCGCGGGCCTTGCGCCACTTCCGGCCGAAGGTGGTGCCGCGCAGGGCGGCGCCCTTCTCGCCCACGAAGACGAGGCCGTCCGGTCCGTCCTGTGCGAACCACTCCAAGTGCCGTCGGACGTCAAGGAGGATGAAGTCGGGCAGCATGATCTCCCGCTTGCCCGCCCGGGACTTGGGGTCGCCGATCACCCTGCGGCCGGTGTTCAGCTCCGGCGCGGCCCGCCGCACCCGTACCGAGCCGCCGTCGCAGTCGATGTCGGCTCGGCGCAACTCGGCCAGTTCCTCCGGACGCATCGAGGCAAAGGCACCGAGGAGGACCATCAGCCGCCAGCGGATCCCGATGGCCTCTGCGAGTGCGAAGACCTGCTGGACGGTGGCCACGGGCCGTTCGTCCGCGTCCTCTCGGCCGGCTCCGCGGATGGAGCAGGGGTTGCGCCGGACGAGATCGTCCTCGACCGCCGTCTGCATGATGGCCTTCAGCAGGCGGTAGGACTTGGCGGTCGTGGTGGCGCCGGTTACCTTCCGCCGCTCCGTGCGCCAGGTCCTGACCTTGGCGGGGCTGATGGCGTTGACGTACTGGCTACCGAAGGTCGGCTCCAGATGGAGGCGGAGGAGCCGGCGGTAGAGCTCTTCGGTGGTGGCTGCGACGCCTCGTTCGTCGATCCAACGCTTGGCGTACTCGGCGAACAGCACCTCGCCGGCGGCCGGGTCGATCCAGTCGCCGCGGGCCTGGTCGGCCTGGACTTGGGCGAGGAACAGCTCGGCTTCGCGCTTGGTCTCGTACGTCTGCGGTGCCGCGCGCAGCGTGCCGCCCGCCCCGGGATAGCGGGCCTGGTAACGCCCCGAGGGCAACTTGCGGATCGCACCGAAGCTACGGCGCGGTGCCTTCCTGCGAGATCGCGTCATCTCAGGCCACCAACCCGAAGCCCGCCCGTCGGCTGCGGACAGGTTCAACCGTCCGCTCCTCGACGAAAGCGGCCAGCACACTCTCCGAGATCCGGACGTGCTTGCCGAGCTTGACGTAACTGATGCGGCGCTCAGAGATGAGGCGCCGGACGAAGCGCACGCCGGTGCCGAGGCGTTCGGCGGTCTCGTTGACCGTGAGCAGGCGGTCGCTCTTGTTCACCCCCTTCGCCGCACTCGGTTGCACGGAGGCGTGGGATATCGCCGTGTGGCGCAAGCAGGTTCCTCTCCTGGCCTCGGTTGATGGGGCGGCAACCCCGACCGGGCCGGTGTCGTTCAGGGATGGGATGGACTTGTGAAGCAGGCCGGGCCTGGGGTTTGCGGTCCAGGGCCAGCAAAGGAGCGGACTACGGCTGCGGCGGCAGGCCGAACTCCTCTTGGTTGATCTTCATGGTGTTCTCGGCGATGGCGTTGCTGACCATCACGTCGGCCTCCTCGCGGATGTCCGGGTGCTCATCGAGGTAGCTGACGAGTTCGCCAGTGGCCCGGACGTACGCGTGCTGGGTGCGCTGGGCGGCCAGGTTGGCGGCCACGACGGTGTCGATCAGCTCCATGGCGCGGCCTGCGGCGGCAAGGGCCGGTGGGCCGACGAGGTTGGACAGGGAGACCCCGAAGACCTCGGCGAAGCCGATCGCCTCATCGAGGTTGATGCGGCGCTTGCCGTTCTCGATCCGCCACACCGCGGACGGATTCATCTCGTAGCCGGCCTCATTGAGGCGGTCGGACAGGGTCGTGGTGCTCCAGCCCCGCCTGTCCCGCTCGCCCCTGATCCGCTTGGCGGCGTTGTCCTCGCCTTTGAGCAGCACGCCGTCGGGCGCCTCCTCGTGCTCGTCGCCAGACATCGCCCTCCTCCCTCTCGCAGCATGCCCCTGCGATTCGCAGCGACAGAAAAACTGTACACCATCTTCTGCCACTTGCAAAGCAGCTATGCATAGTGCATAGTTGTAGATGTGCCGCACCCCTGGGATCCGCTGGAGACCGTCATCGCCTAGCCCGGCATACAGAAAGCCCCCCGGTGCTACCAACACCGAGGGGCTCACAGCGCAAACCTCACACCGCCCATCCCTGAACGACTACCTGCGTGGCCGGGATTGCCGTCCCATATGACCCGCAGATTGAGGAGCTTGATGTCCAGTATGGACGAAGCCACCCCGAACCCGCCATCGCGCCCAGTCGAGTGGCCGCCGGTTGCCGTCCCTGGTCGACGGACCGCGCCCGAGCCCGCTCCGCCGTCCGAGGGCGAGCTGGCGCTGTCCGACCTGCGAGCACAGTTTCGGCGGTACGTGGTGCTGCCGAGCGAGGACGCACTGACGGCGGTGACCCTATGGGTGACCGCCACGCACCTCCAGACGGCCTGGCAGCACGCCCCGAGGCTCGCGGTCGTCGGTCCCGCGAAGCGATGCGGCAAGTCCCGCCTGCTGGACGTGGTCACCGAGACGGTGCACGACCCACTGATCACGGTCAACGCCTCCGCCGCCGCCGTGTTCCGATCGATAACGGAGAACCCGCCGACGCTGCTGGTTGACGAGGCCGACACCCTCTTCGGGTCAACCAAGGTCGCGGAGAAGAACGAGGAGATGCGCGGCCTGCTCAACGCCGGCCACCAGCGCAACCGACCTACACTGCGAGTCTCCGGCCCGAACCACGAGGTGTCGAAGTTCCCCACCTTCGCCATGGCCGCCCTTGCCGGGATCGGAGACCTTCCCGACACGATCATGGACCGGTCGGTCGTAGTCCGGATGCGACGCCGAGGACCGGGCGAGAAGGTCGCCGAGTTCCGCACCGCACGCGACACCCCCGCCCTGCACGCCGTCCGGGACCGGCTCGTGGCCTGGCTCGGCCCCCTCCACGACACCGCGATGGAGCTCACCCCGTCGATGCCCGTGGAGGACCGGGCCGCCGACACGTGGCAGCCGCTGATCGCCATAGCCGACCTCGCCGGCGGACCGTGGCCCGAGGCAGCCCGCGCCGCCTGCCTGACCATGACGCAGCACGAGGCCGAGCAGGACCAGGACAACAGCGCCATGAACATCCGGCTCCTCGCCGATATTCGGCGCGCCTTCGCCTGCGAAGGCAACCCGGCGCTGCTCCGCACCGGCCGCCTGCTCAGCATCCTCAACGAGGACACCGAGTCGCCCTGGCCGGAGTACAAGGACAAGGGTCTGACCGCCCGCGGCGTGCAGATCCTGCTGAAGGGCTACGGCATCAGCGCAACAAGCCACCGCTTCCCTGACGGCTTCCAGGCCCGAGGCTTCGCTCGCGAGCAGTTCACCGACGCCTGGGCCCGCTACTGCCCCGAGGCCACACCGAACACCGGACTGCACCTGCCAGGCCCCACGACCGGCGCCTGACACTACTCGACCCGTCCCCACCCGTCCCCTCGCAGGTCAGGGCGGGGACGGGTCACCCGCACGTGACGGGTCGACCCGATGTCATCCCCCTGACCTGCATCTGCTCTGACCAGGCATGCGACGGGTCGCGACGGGTCACCACCCGCCACGGCCGAACCTGCCCTCCTCGACCTCCTGGAGCGCCTTCCCCTTGCCTTCACCCAGCACCACCACCCCGCCCGCCTCAACCCCAGCCTCCCTCCCGGTCCTGATCCGCACAGGCGTGGTCCTCCTCGCCGTGGCCGCCTTCGCGCTCTCCTACGACGCCCTACGCCAGATGGCCGCCGCCAGCCACATCCACTGGCTGCTCACCTACACCTTCCCTCTCGTGATCGACGGCTTCATCGCCATCGGCATCGGCGCCCTCCTCATCCTGCGTGCCGCGCCCCTGCGCCCCCGCCTGTACGTCTCAGCCCTGGTCGGCGTCGCCACCGCCACCAGCATCTGGGCCAACGTCCTGCACGCCATCCGCCTCAACCAGCAGTCCCGCCACAACGGGCTCGCCCTCGACCACGTAACCGTCGGCCTCATCTCCGCCATCGCCCCCCTCGCCCTCGCCGGCGCCGTCCACCTCTATCTCCTCGTCCAGCGCCGCCCCTCACAGGCGGAGCCACGAGAAAACGCGTGCCACAACACAGTGGCTACCGCTCCAGAACGTGCCGCAGCAACAGCCACAAACGCGCCGTCATCCGACAACGACGTGGCTCAGAGCCCCGCCGACCAAGTGGCTCAGCGCAAGCAGCCGTCCGCCCAGCATCGAGGCGAGAAGCCGATGGCCACCTTCGAAGAGGCGGTCGAGATCGGACGCACAGCGCCCTTGGGTCGTGGCGGGCGCATATCCCGCCGCAACGTCGAGAAGGCCATCCGCGACAAAGGCTTCGGCATCGGCCGCCCCCGTCTCGACCAGGTCAAGGACTTCCTCCAGGAGGAACTCGACAGCGCCGAGGCCGACGCCGCATAAGCCCGATCCCTCACCCCAACCTGCTGCTGCTCGCCCCAGGAACACCCTGGGGCGAGCACCCCGTCCCCTGCCCCCGCCGCACCGTCAGAAAGCCCACACATGCACGAACAGTCACCCCACAACTCCCCTCACACCAAGCAGCACTCGGCCTCTGCCCCAACCCCCGGCGGAGCAAGTTGTCCCGGGAGCAATGCTCCCGGAGTTCCCGCCCCGGGGGTGGCGGGAGCGTCCCAGCGCCAGGGGGCGCAGGACGGGCGGGCTGCGGCCGAGGGCGGACCGCAGTCTGGAGGGGAACGGCCTGCTGAGTCCCTTTCGCGGCGTCGTCAGCGTGCCCGACAGCCGAAGCACCGCAAGCGTCTGAACCAGCCCAGTTGCCGGATGAACGACGCTGAGTTCAAGCGCTTCACCGACGCAGCCGCCCAGTGTCAGATGACGAACGCCTCCTTCCTCGCGTACGCCGTCGACAAGGCGGCCCGTGACCTGAACCGCACCGCCGCCGAGATCGCAACCGAACGGGAGGTCATCGACGAGCTGTTCGCCGCCCGCCGACACTTGGGTCGCATCCACGGCCTGTTCAACCAGGTCGCCAAGGCCCTCAACTCCGGCGCCGACGCACCCCACCTCGACGCCACCGCTCAGGCCGTCCTGGGCGCGGCCCGTCGTATGGAGGATGCCGCCGATGCCCTGCTCGCCCACCGCGACGGCGGCGCCCCGGCGTGATCCCCCGCATCCACAAGCGCGGGAGCGAGACGATCGGACTGATCCGGTACCTCTACGGCCCCGGCACCCACGAGGAACACACCGACCCGCATCTGGTCGCCGCCTTCGACCCGCTCACCCCCGACCCCGGCCGCGACCCGCAGGCCACCCACAAGCAGCTCCAGCGACTGCTCGACCAGCCCGTCAACGCCCTGCCCGCCGGCCGACGCCCGAAGAAGCACGTGTGGCACCTGTCGGTGCGGGCCGCGCCCGAGGACCCGGTCCTGTCGGACGAGGACTGGGCAGCCATCGCCCGTCGCATGGTCGCCGCCACTGGCATCGCCCCCGACGGCGACCAAACGGCATGCCGGTGGGCCGCCGTCCGGCACGCCGACGACCACATCCACATCATCGCCACCCTCGTCCGCGACGACGGACGACGGCCCCGCCTGAACAACGAAGCCCGCCGCGCCCAGGCCGAGGCCCGCGCGATTGAGGCCGACTACGGGCTGCGCCGGGTCAGCCCGGGTGATGGCACCGCCGCGAAGCGCCCCACCAGCGCCGAGCGCCACAAAGCCGACCGCCATCGCCGGCAGCGCATCCCGCGCGAGGAACTGCGCGAGGCGGTCCGCCGCTCGGTGGCCGGCGCGGCGGGCGAGGACGAGTTCTTCGACCGCCTCGCCGCGGCCGGCCTGCTCACCCGGCGCCGTATCGCACCGTCGGGCGACACCCTCGGCTACACCGTCGCCCTCCCCGGTGACCGCAACGCAAAGGGCGAACCCGTCTTCTACTCCGGCTCCAAGCTCGCCCCGGACCTCTCCCTGCCCCGCATCCGCGAACGCTGGACCCCAACCTCGGACGACACCACCCAGCAGCCGGTCCTGCCGTCCGCGACCGGACCCGCCTCCGCACGCCGACACGCCACCAACGCCGCCTGGCAGGCGCTGCTCGTCATCGACCACGGCGACGACAGCGTGGTCGCCGCCCAGATCGCTGCCACCGGGGAAGTCCTCGACGCCCTAGCCAAGACCTCCGCCGCCCACACCCGCCACGAACTACAAGCAGCCGCCACCGCGTTCGAGCGCGCCTCCCGCTCCCACACCCGCGCCGCACGCGGCCACGACCACGCCCTTCGCCAAGCCGCCCGCGACCTCGTCCACAGCGGCCCAGCCCTCGGCCGCGGAGAGGACAGCGCCACCACGGCCATGGCCATCGACATGCTGATCTTCCTCACCATCGCCGCCGCAACCTGGCACGCCAAGAAGCAGCACGCCCAACAGGCCGAAGCCGCCCAACAGGCCGCCGAACACCTCCGCGCCGCCTACCAGGCCGCCGCCGAACGCCCCATGGCCCTGCTCCACCAGCGAGGAAGCCGCCTGGCCCCCTCCTGGATGCGCCACCACACCACCGCCGTACGCCAAGCCCTGCCGGAGCTGGCCGACTGCATTTTCGCCGAGCAGGGCTGGCCCGCCCTCGCGGCCACCCTCGACGAAGCCCGAACCGCCGGACACAACCCCACCACCCTGCTCACCCAGGCAGCCGCACGAAGGGAGTTGGACACGGTAGAGCGGATCAGCGACGTGCTCCTGTGGCGGCTACGACGAATGGCAGACCTCCCCGCAGATCCCCAGAACTCCCAAGGCCAGCGCGCCCGTGGCAAGCACGCGGTCGCCTCACCGAACCAGGCAGCACAAACCGGAACCAGGCTCGCGAATAGCTCCCCACGGCGACGCTGACCGCAAATCCGAACAGAACAACATAGCCGACGATCCCCGGTTAGCCTAACCGGGGATTCTCCAGACCATAGAAACGTCGGCACCCAGCCCACCCTTTCAAGGAGAACCCGTATGCCTCAGCCCGAAATCCGCCCCGAGATCGTCGCCCTGCTCCGGGACGCGAACTTCAAGCACTTCCGCGAGACCGGCGCCTGGTCCCACCGGGACGGCCGCCCCTTCACCGAGGAGGAAGAGGCCCTGATCTCCCAGGCCACCCGCGCCGACCTCGAAGAACTGAAGGCACAGCACTCGCACTACCTGGAGTACGTCCGACCGTACGAAGAAGCACCCGAAGCCATCCAGCGTTTCCTCGCCCCGTTCATGGACCAGCTCGAAGAGAAGAACCTCGGTAACGCCCACGCACTCATGACGGAGGACGAGCGGACCGAATTCAATCGTCTACTCGGGTTCATGACCGAACCCGCTCGCCCTTTTGGCACGTACTCCATCTGACAAGAGGCGAGGTGGTCACCAACTAAGCAGTGGAAGCGCCCGGTGGACGGCCCTAATCGTCCACCGGGCATCCGCAGTTCCGTCTGACGGAATGCTCACCGAGTAGCAGCGAGAGCCGTGGTCACGTGGCCGACAGCAACGCCCCAACCTCTTCGGCGCAGCCCCAGGAAAGCGTGACGCCAGCACCTCCATGCCCGTAGTTATGAACGACCACGGTGCCGTCCTCCGCCCGCTCCATTTCCAAACGGACTGCGTCACGCGTCGGACGAGCACCGATCCGGTGCTCCAGGACGCGGGCCTCGGCGAGACGGGGTTCAACCTCGGCACAGCGGGCCAGGATGCTGGCCGCCACCTTATCGTCGGGGGCGAGGTCTCCTTCGCTGTCGATGGCGGTGCCGCCCAGGACCACGGTGTCGCCGTGAGGGTAGATGCACAGGAGGTCCTGCGAGGAGCCGGTGTCCTCGGAGAAGAACTCGGTCAGCCCCGGGTTGGTGACGACGACGTGCTGGCCGCGGATGGGCCGAAGGTCGGAGTCGGGGGCCAGAACCTTGGCGCCGAGGCCCGTGCAGTTGACGATCACGGTGGCCGGGCCGGCGTCCGCGAGCGAGGTCAGGCGTCGTTGTTCGACGGTTCCTCCAGCGGCATCGAGCCGTCTCAGGAGGTAGTCGAGATAGGTGGGCATGTCGATCAGCGGCACGGTGAACCGGTACCCGGCGGTGAAACCGGTCGGCTGTTCGGTCGACTCGCACGGCTGGAAGCCCGGAAGAGCGGTGGCCCAGTCCGGTGGGGACTCAGCCGTGCGGGACGCCTCGATGCCGCTGGTGAGCCGAACGCCCGTGGCTGGGTCCTCGGCCAGTTCACGGAAGACCTCCAGGGACCGCTGGCCCCACTCGTCGACCTTGTCCTTCGGCTCGACCAGATACGGCCCCCACATCGCCCCGGCTGCCAACGAAGTGCCGCCCGGAATCTGCTCGGCGATCACGTGCACCGAGGCTCCGGCCTCGGCGAGGACGACGGCGGTGGTGAGCCCCGCCACCCCGGCCCCGGCAACGACAACGCGCTCCCCTGCGGTCATGGTCCTGACCCTAATGGCCAGGTGACGTCGACGAGGCGTGCTGAACGAGGGCGTGCTCCAGGGCCGGCAGGAAGCTGCGCACGTGGGCGTTTCGCTGTCGGCGGCGCAGGTCTGCGGCGAGTTGGTGAAGCAGGGCCGCGCTGCGCGGCGAGCGCACGACGTCGAGGCGGTCAGCGACGATCTGGCCGACCTCGCAGGCGGCCTCCAGGTCACCGTGGGCACTGTGGCCCAGGGCCAGCCAGGCCCCTTCGAACATGGCCCTGCGCTGGCTGGGGTCGCCGCGCGGAACGTCGTACGCTCCGGACCGGAGCATCTCCGCTCCCTGGGCGAGGAAGCGACGTCCCCTCATGCCACCGCCCGCCTTCGTCTGGGCACGCCCCATCTGGATGAGGCCGTAACCGGCTTGGCAGTCCAAGTGGTTGTCGGTGAGGAAGTACATCCAGCGGGGTTCCTCACGGCCGCCGTCTCTGCTGGCGATCAGTTCGCGGGCGGCCCCGCGGGTGTGGGCGAAGTCGTTGTCGCGGCCAGCGGTGGCGTACGCGTACGCGAGCCGGGACAGAACGGATGCCCGTACGGCTGGCGGGGCGGCGTCGCTGGCGCGGCGGGCGGCCTCACCGAGGGCGATGGCGTCCGCGGGATGGCCCCGGCTCGCCGCCTGGAAGGAGAGGTCGCCGAGGATGTGGGCGGACAAGGGCAGGTCGTTGACCTGATGCGCCGCCCGGAGCGCCGTGGCGAAGTAGCGCTGTGCCAGACCGTGATCGGCTGCGTCGAAGGCCATCCAGCCGGCCAACTGGCCGATCTCCGCGAGTGCGCGGATGAGGCGGCTCGCGACGGCGGGAGCGTGACCGCCTTCCCGGATGAGCAAGCCGACCGCACGGAACTGGGCGCCCACGTAGGGAAGATGACGCGCGCCGCCGTGCTCGTCGTCGAGCGCGGAGAGCATGGGCAGGTGTTGTTCGACCTGGTCCACGAGCGGATCGGCGCCCACGGACGGCGTGATCCGAGGAGCGTATTGGCCACGGCCCGCCGTGCCGTCGAGGTACTGGGCGACGATGGCGAGGAGGCCCGAGCCCGAGATCGCGAGGAACCGACGTCGGTCGACCAGCCCTCCCCTCACCCAGTCCTCCACGATCGCCTCCATGCCCTGCACGGTCCAGGGCCGTGCCAGGTCCGTGTCGGCCGGTACGAGCGCCGATGAATCGCCCGCACGGCCCTGCCAGAGTTCGGCCACCGAGACAGGTCTACCCAATTCCTGCGAGAGAACGTAGGCGGCCATCGTCGGTAACGGCGAGCGCGGCAGGGAACCGGCGTCCCGCCAGTGGTACGGCGCCGACTCGGCCACCGTCCCCGATCCGAAAACCCTGTTGAGCTTGCGAGCGAGCGCCTTCGGGCTCCACCCGAGTTCGTCGAGGCACTCCGCCAGTGCGTCGTTGGGTTCCCCTGCCTGCGGTGCCACGTGCGACCACCTCTTGTTTCAGTGGTTCGTCCATCACTTCTCAAGGTCCCTCATGGTGACGCCCTCAGGCGGCGGATCACCGCCTTCTCAAGGAAGTTGACCGAGTTGACCTGTTGATCAGGTCCCTCGCCACCGGCCTCCTCAGGTGTTCTTGGATCCCGGTGGACGGCGCCCCCTTCGGCGTCGACGGAGAAAGAGGTGGGGCCTTGAGACGCCACAAGAGCACCTCCCGAGGCCGTACGTGCAATGTGCTGGAGCGCGAAGCCGGACCACCGCCCTCCGTCACCGAAGAGGGCGACGTCGGCGCGACCACGCTGATCACGGATCTGCCGTACGGGCCGAAGGCCGCCGAGGTCGCTCGGGACGCGGTGGCGGTCGCACTCCACGGCACCGAGCCGGACCTCCTCGATGACGCCCGCCTCATCACGTCGGAGCTGGCGACGAACGCGTACGCCTCGGGCAGCCCGCCCCTGGTCCTGTGCGTCGACCGCACGAACCCGACCACCGGCGGCCTGGAGGTCGAGATCACCGTGTCCGACGGCGGCTGCTCTCACCTCGCACCGTCCACTCCTCCACCTGCTGGTGACGAGGCCGAATCGGGACGAGGTCTGGTCATCGTCGAGGCCCTGGCCGACGCCTGGTCGTTGACGACCGGCACCCAAGGCACCCGTGCCTGGTGCCGAATCGCACGCGGGTCCAGCCCTTCGACGGCCAGCACCTGACGTCCACGTCCGCGACAGCCCGTCCTTGAAGGAGGCACCACACGGTGCGCATCGACCATGCGACTTCACCACCCTCGCCCACGGCCGTACCGGAGCCGGCCCGCCGGCCCCGTGTCGTCGTCGCCCTCCACGAGGGCTTCTACGGCGCGGCGTCGGGCACCGGCTTCAGCAACCGAGCCTTCCTCACAGCCCTCGCCCGCCTGCTGCCGCCGGGCCGCCTCGCTGTGATCGCCCCGCACGTGCCGGAGACGGCAGGAGCGCACGACCGGCGGTGGGCCAGCGAGGTCCAGCAGATGCTGCGACAGGTCGAGGCCGACGTCATCTCGATCCCGGAGGTCCGAGCGGCGCCGGACTCCATCCCCGGCTCCGTGCAATTGTGCGACCTGGCGGGTGAGAGCGCCGGACGCATCGCCGACCGCGCAAGCCGGTGCCTCCTCGTCGGCCTCGACATTCCGTTCCTCGGGCTGGCCCCCTGCACGTCGCCGACCACGGATCTCTTACTCGTACCCCGCACGACGACGGCGCTGACGAGGCCCAAGGACACGTCTCGGATCCGCTGGGAGCGAGACGCCCTGCGGGCAGCGGCCGTCCGTGGCGGGCGGATCGGCGCCATCTCCTCCCACATGCGAAGCCACCTCGTCGCCAGCTACGCAGTCCCCCGAGGCAGCATCGTGAGCATCCCGAACGGGCTGATCCAGGAGGAGACGGCCAAGCCGGCCAGTGCCCCGCCCCTCCCCTTCAAAGCCCGCGCCGGCTTCCTTCTCGCCATGGGCCGTGCCGTGCCGACGAAGGGCTTCGACGACCTCCTGAAGGCGCTGCACATCCTCAAGAAGCAAGAGGTCCGCGCTCCGCACCTCCTCCTGGCAGCCGTCGCCTCGGACGAACACGAGCGCCCGACCTCGTACCAGGAGGACCTAGCGGCCCGCATCCGCGCGTACGGACTGGACGCGACCCTGATCACGCGCTTCACACCCGCGATCCGCGCCTGGCTGCACAGCCCGGCCCTGCGCGCGGTCGTCGTTCCCTCGCGGGAGGAACCCTTCGGGCGCATCCCCCTGGAGGCATTCGCGGCCGGAGCGGGCCCGGTGGTGGCGACCACCGCCGGCGGGCTGGCCCAGACCGTCGTCGAGGGCAAGACCGGTTTCACCGCCGCACCGCGGGACGCCAGGGGCCTGGCGTCCGCACTCCACCGCGCCCTGACCGCCCTGCCGCGAGAACGCGACCGGCTCCGAAGAGCCGGGGCGATCCTGGTGCGCTCGCGCCACGACTACGAGGCCAGCATCGGCTCCGTGATCGAACGCATCGCCCCGTGGGCCCTGGCGCCGTCCCCCGCCACAGAGGGCAGAGCGCGATGAACCAGCAGGTGGTGTTGATCAGTCTGGAGTCCCCGCACTCCTTCTGGCGGTTGTCCGCCGAGCACGAGCGAGCGCTGGCCGCGGCCTTCCCCGGTGTCGAGTTCCGTACGGCGGCCGAGGACGTCGTGCCGCACCATCTGGCCGAGGCGCACGTCTACTTCGGTTGGAGGTTCGAGCCGTCGTGGCTGTCCAACGCGCCTCGTCTGAGGTGGATCGCGTCCCCGGCCGCCGGCACCGACCACCTGCCCGTTGCGGAGGCCCACTCCGTCGGGGTGGCTCTGACCCGCTCGTACGGATTTCACGGCAGGCCCATGGCCGAGCACGCCATGGGCCTGATCCTGGGCTTCTCCCGCGGACTGTTCACGAGCCACCGCGTGCAACGTCACCGGACCTGGTGGAAGGACGACCTGGCCAAGGAGTTCTTCGATCTCGCGGGAGCGACGATGACCGTCGTCGGCTGCGGCAGCATCGGGAAGCACCTCGCTCGTGCGGCCCACTCCTTCGGAATGAACGTCATCGGCGTACGGCGGACGCCGCCGGTCGCTGCCGAGGGCGGGATCACGTGGATGCACACGTCAGCCGTGCGCCAGGCGGTCGCCGTCGCAGACGTGGTCGTCGATCTACTGCCCGCCACGTCGGCCACAGACCGCTTCTTCGACCACGACCTCTTCACCGCTTTCAAGCCCGGGTCCCTCTTTCTCAACCTCGGCCGTGCGACGACCGTCGATCAATCGGCCCTCCTGTCCGCCCTCAGCGACGGCCGCCTCCGCGGCGCCGCTCTGGACGTCTTCGACCCGAGGCCGCTGCCCACCCGCCATCCGCTGCGGCGCCACCCACGGGTCGTCCTCACGCCGAAGAGCTCCACGCTCAGCCGCACGTACATGGACGAGGCGGTCGCGTTCTTCACCCACAACCTGCGTCGGCACCTCACCGGCCAGCCGCTCGACGGCCTGGCCGAGGTGCCCGTTCTCCCCTCGTAGGAGGTTGACCGATGTCCACCACACACCATCGCGACCTGGCCGCCGCCTTCGCCGCGACCGGCCGCAACCACCCCTACCTGGCCTTCACCCTGAACTCGCTCTGCAACCTGGACTGCGTGTTCTGCAAGCCGCGCTGCATGCCGGACTACGGGCACAAGGATCGTCCCCTGACCGCCTCCGACTACGCGGCCATCGCCGCCGAGGCCGGCGCCTGGAAGGTCAGGAAGGCGCACTGCTCCGGCGGCGAGCCGACCCTCCGAGCGGACATCCTCGACGTGATCGAGGGCTTGGCCGACGGCCTCGGGCCCGGCGCCGCGATCGGCATGACCAGCCACGGCAACCTGCGCCGCGGCCTGAGCGTCGAGAAGCTCCACCGGGCCGGCCTGACGTACCTCAACCTCAGCCTCCACAGCCTCGACCCGGCCCGTTCCGCCGAGATCATGGGCGGCGGCGACCCGCGCGTCACCCGGCGCACCCTCGACACCGCCCTCTCCCTCGGCCTGCGTGTGAAGATCAACTGCGTTCTCCAGCGCACCTACCTGGACGACGCCTTCGCCGTGGCCGAACTCGCCCGCGACCTCCCCATCGCGGTCCGCCTGATCGAACTCCAGAACATCGGCCCCGCACGGGCACTCTTCGACACCGAGTTCATCACCGAGGCAGAGGTCCGCGAACGCCTCCACGACTGGTTCACGAACGCCGGCGAGGTCCGCAGGGCCGAACTCGGCGTCCGCAGTCCGGGGCGGTACCTCCGCCCCGACGGCTGGGCGGGTTCGATCGGCTTCATCTCCAACTCCAGCTGCGCCACCTGCTCCGACGCCAACCGCATCAAGATCACCCCCACCGGCGTCGCCCGGCCCTGCATCCTCCACAACCGCGACATCCCCCTGAAGCCGCACCTCGCCGACGGCACCCTCGGCGACGCCTTCGCCCACCTCTTCCAGGCCATGCTCGACCGCAACACCAACGACGCCTGGCAGGGCTTCCACTACGTCGACTACGACCTGCGCTGGGACCGCATGGAGCGCCCCGAAGGCGCCCCCGTCCTGCCTGTGCTGCCCCTCCTCGCCACGGACACGGCCCGGCCCGCCTGCGCCCGCGCATCCACCGGGGAGCGGTGATGACGGTGACCGACGCGCCGCCCCTCTACCTGGGTCTCGGAGCGCTGTACGAACGCACGCTGGAGACCCACGGCGTCGGCGCGGTGATGCTCACCCACAAGTGGCAGCCGGCCGACCTGCTGGCTCCCCACTCCGACATCGACGTACGGGTGCTCCTCGCCCACGCGCCGGCGGACTGGGAGGAGTGGAACCACCGCCTGGCGACCGCGCACGGCGCCGCGGTCGGCGAAGAGGTCTCCCACCGGCGTCTGCTGGAGCATCCGCCCGGTTTCGCCTTCACCGTGGCCGAGGCGGACGGACGGCTCGTCTCCGCCCCCGAGCTCGCCACCTGGTCGCTGGTCAGCGGGAGCGCCCGGGACCTCCAGCGCTGGAAGTCCCGGGCCCAGATGGCGCCGTGGTGCGAGGTCGACGAACGGTTCTACCGGGGAATTCTCCGGGGGCGGCTGGGCGGCCGGTACCAGTTGGCAGCGGACAGTACGGACAACGTGGCGGAGGACATCGCTGCGTATCTGCGCCATTGCGTGGCCTGGCACTACCTCGCTCCGTGCTGGTTCGCCGCCGCGGCGCTCGCGACGCGGACCCGCTGCCCCGGTAAGACGGCCGCCCTCACGCAGTGGCGGCCGGACGGGCTGGACGGGTACGCCGAGCTGTTCCTCAGGCACGCCGACGACGGAGCCAACGCTCGTCCGCCCGGCCCGCGTCATCTGCTCCGCACGGCCCATGTCGCCTTGGAGGCGGCCATGCGCCGAGTCCCCGAGGCAGGCCACCCTGTCGACCCGGCTGAGGAGCACGACCGAACAGACTGGGTGATGACCGCCGGGATGCTCCGCGTACGCGTCGCCCGCTGGTTGTACTACCTCGACCCGCCGCCCGGTGTAGCGACCGAGTACCTGATCCGGCGCGAGGCGAAGGAACTCCGAGCCGCTGCACGAACCCTGAACGCGCTCGCGGCAGACAGGACCACTGCCGCTCGGCGACTGGCCGCTCGGATGGCTGCGCTGATCCCCACCGGACCGACCACCGCGGGCACCTTGCGCTCGACCCTCGCAATCTGGCACCGGCAGATGTCCATCGTGCAGGACTTCCTCAGCCTCGCCCCCGGTGACGTTCACCTCTGACACAAGGATCCCGCCATGCCCACGCGCGTGCCCATGCCCCGAACCCTGAAGACGGCCAAGATCAAGATCACGACGAAGTGCAACCGGTCCTGCGACTTCTGCATTTTCGCCAACGGTGCCCAGGGCGAGAACATGTCCCAGGAGCTGTTCTCCACCGTCCTGACCCGGTTGGAGACCATCTCCTTCCAGCAGCTGCACATCAACGGCGGCGAGCCCACCGTGCACCGGGACTTCGCCGCCCTCAGCGAGGCGGCCCGCACCCGTCTGCCGGGCAAGGTCATGGTCCTGGGCACGAACGCCATCACCCTGGCCCGCAACAAACGGATCATGGAGGCCACCCTCCGTTCGTACGACCAGATCCTCATCGGCTGCGACGACGAACACGAGAACTACGACGAGGTCCACTCCGTCGTGCCCCGCCTTCGCGAAGCCGACAAGACCGTCGTCATCAACAGCGTCCTGGAAGGCATCAGCCCCTCCCGCCTCACGCAGCTCGCGACGCTGTGCGACACGTACGGCGCCATCCACGTCACCAACCACGTGCACCACATCGACGTCGGCCAGCCGGCCAACGAGTTGCACGGCATCTGCGACCGCTACCTCGACCAGCACCTGATGATCGAGATGGACGGCTCCTGCTACCGCTGCTTCAACGCCATGGCGAAGGACGACAGCGAGTTCAGCATCTGGGACGAGGACTTCGCGACCAAGGTCTTCGCTCCCCGCAGCCACCACTTCCGGTTCTGCCTGCGCTGCCACGAGTACACCGACTCCGGCGCCGCCGTCCTCCCCGCCCCGGCCCTCACTCTCTGAGCCCCCTCCCAGACCGGAGGTACACAACCATGCCTGCAGTCCTTGGACTGAACTTCCACCACGACACCAGCGCCGCCTTGGTCGTCGACGGCCGCCTTTACGCGGCCGAGGAGGAACGCTGGAGCGGCGTGAAGCACAACCACCCCACCCGCAAGGGGACGCTCACCTCCCCGACCCGCGCGCTCGAATGGTGCCTGGAGGCCGCCGGCCTCCAACCGGAGGACGTCGACGCCGTCTGGGCCGCCTCCATGCGCCCCAACCCCGCCGCGGGCTGGTGGCTGGCCGAGGAGCGCGACGAACTCGCCGCCCTCCTGCCCGTCCCGCTCGGCGAGCACCTCCGTCTCCTCTCCCACCACACGGCCCACGTGCTGTCCGGCTACCTGCTCTCCGGCCACGAGCACACGGCGGGCCTCGTCATCGACGCCGGCGGCTCATCCCTCGGCTCCGACTTCGGTCCGGGCCGCGAGCGCATCACCGGGTACGACTTGCGGCCCGATCGCATCGACCGCCTCCACCAGGGCATGCCGACCGTCGTGCCCGGCCCGGTCGGACCCCGGCGCGTCCACTCCTCCCTCGGGCACTTCTACCGGAACCTCGCCCGGCGGGTGATCCCGCCCGGCGACGAGCCCGAGGGCAGCATGATGGCGCTCGCGGCCTTCGGCGATCCCCAGCGCTACGGAGCCCAGCTCCGCGAACTCGTACGGCTCGGTGACGACGGCGACATCCGCATCAGCCACCCCTGGGGTTCCGCGGACAGCGGCACGCCGCTGTTACTCGGTGGCCGCGCCTGGTCCGCCGACAACGTCGCGGAGCAGCCGGAACACGACCGGGCGGACCTGGCCGCCGCCGTCCAGGAGGTCTTCGCCACGTCGGTCATCCACATCGCCCGCCACCTGCGACGGCTCACCAGCGCTTCGACGTTGGTGTTCTCCGGCGGGTGCGCCCTGAACTCCCACCTCAACGGTCAACTGGCCACTGACAGTGGCTTCGACACCCTCTTCGTGGCGCCAGCCCCACACGACGCCGGCACGGCCGTGGGAGCCGCGTTGTACGGCTGGCACTACCAGCTCGGGCAGGAGCGGCTGCCGGTGCCGACCGATGCGGCCTGGGGCCCACGCCCGGGAAGCCTGCCAGCGGTGCCGTCCGGCTACCGCGCCCTGACCGACCTGGGGCCGGCGCTGGCGCCCACGGTGGCCGCGCTGCTCACGGAGCACCGCATCGTCGGCTGGGTGCAGGGCCCGCTCGAATTCGGGCCGCGGGCACTCGGCCATCGCTCGATCCTCGCCCACCCCGGCCACGCCGCCACGCGAGACCGGCTCAACACGATCAAGAGGCGAGCCGCCTACCGACCCTTCGCCCCGGCCGTCCTCGCCGAGGACGCCACGAAGTGGTTCATGACGGCGGGCGACCCGTTCATGAACCGTGTCGCCCGCGTCCGCCGATGCCGAACCGACCGCATCTCCGCGGTCACCCACCACGACGGCACGGCTCGTGTCCAGGCTGTCGCCGCCGACCATCAGGGCCTGCGCCAACTCCTGGAACGGTTCCACGAGCGCACCGGACTGCCGCTGCTGCTGAACACCTCCTTCAACCGCAAGGGCGCCCCGATCCTGAGGACCGCCGAGCAGGCCGTGGCAGCAGCGGCGGACCTTGGCCTCGACGCCCTCGCGGTCGGTGACACCCTGCTACTCGCCGAGGACGTGCCCGACCGCCGTGCCACGGCCCTCCGTACGAGGTGATGCCGATGAACCCCATCGACCTGGACCGCGTCCTGACCGTGCTCGGCGCCGCGACGTGGGGCACGGACGATCGGTCCCGCGCCCGCGTCGCCGGCAGCATCGCCCTCACCGTCTACGACAGTCACGCCCGCGACCAGGGCACCCCGTACCTGGAACATCCGCTGGCCGTCGTCACGCTGCTGCGCACCGAGATCAGGGTCAACCACCCCGAGACCCTCCTCCTGGCCCTCCTCCACGACGCCTTGGAGGTGGCCCCCGAGTCGGAAGCGCTGCTCGTCCAACACCTCGGCTTCCCGTTCACCGCGCGCCTACGCGCCATGACGGCCGACCACCGCCTCGAACAGCGCCCCAAGGTCGCCGGCGACGAGACCCGCTGGCGCGCGAAGCAGGCCGAGCTCCCGCCCGAGGATCTCCTCGTCCGGCTCGCCGACCGCGTCCACAACCTGCGGGATCTCGCCGCCTCCCCCAAGATCGACCGGCGCCGACGGTTCCTCCAGGGCCTGAGCGACTTCCACCTCCCGCTCGCTGAGGCCGCCCGCGGCCTCAGCCCTCATCTGGACGCCATGCACGCGCTGCTCCACGCGGAGTACGTCCGACACCAGCAGGAGGGTTCGTGAAGAGGGTCGTCTACTCGATGGAGCCGGTGGGCCGGACCGGCGGCCGGGTCTACCTGCGGATGCTCCACGAGGCGATGGCCGACGACGTGGAGTGGCGCACGGTTCCGGACCACAAGCGCACCTACCGGACCCGCCGCTGGCGCAAGGTCCGCCACCTCGCCCGTCTGGCCCCGACGGTCCGGGCGCTGAACGGTGCCACCGGCACCTTCGTGTGGGACGACCTGACTCTGCTGCTCTTCACGCCCGAGATGCGGGCGCGCACGGTGTTCGTCCTCCACCACTACGAGCCCCTGCAGCACGACTCCGCCCCCGTCGAGGCCATGCTCTGGGAACACTTGTTCCGGGTACTGCCGCAGTGCGCCGCCGTGGTGTGCGTCGCCCCGTACTGGGCCGACTTCCTCCACGCCCGAGGCGTCCGCAACATACGGGTGATCTACAACGCCTTCGACATGACGGAGATCGAGCGGGCGCGCGGATTCGACCGGGACGAATGCCGCGCCGAGTTCGGCTTGTCCTCGGGCGTGATCGGCGTGTACGCGGGCAAGGCCGTGCACTGGAAGGGAACGGAAGAGGTCTCGGCGGCCTTGGCCGGCGCCCCCGGACTGCGGGTGATCACCAGCGGCAGCAACACCATCGGCTTCGACGGCACCCACTACGACGTGGAGCGCGAGCGGTACCTGCGGCTGCTGCGGGCGTGCGATGTCGGCGTCTTCCTCCCCCGGATGCGGGAGGGCTGGAGCCGCTGCGCTGCCGAGGCCCTGCTGCTGGGCCTGCCTTGCCTGATCCGCCCGGTGGCCGGTCTGGGTGACCTCGCCGCACTGACCGGCCAGCCGGCTCCGGACCTCAGCCGCCTGCAAGCCCAAGTCCGGGAACGTGCGGCGGCACGCCAGGCCGAGGCCAAAGCCGCGTACGAGACCCTGGCCCAGTTCGACCTGAACTACTTCGGCAACGCCTGGGGCGACCTCCTCGCGAAGGTCGCCTGACCTTCGGCTACGCCTGCGCGGCAGCCAACTTCTTGGACGCCGCGTCCAAACGGGCCAGCACGCGGTCCCGGCCGAGCAGTTCCATGGACTCGAACAGCGGGAGTCCGACCGTTCGGCCGGTGACCGCGACCCGGATCGGCGCCTGTGCCTTGCCCAGCTTCAGCCCGTGCTTCTCACCGACGGCGAGCAGGACGGCCTTCAAAGCGTCCGCCTGCCAGTCAGCAGCGGCGGCAAACTCGGCGCGGGCGTCAGCCAGAACGTCGTCGGCACCCGCCTTCATCGCCTTGCTCCACGACGCCTCGTCCCAGACAGGCTCGTCGAGGAACAGGAAGTCCACATAGCTGGTGATCTCCGACAGCAGCGCCAGTCGGGTCTGGGCGAGCGGGGCCGCCGCCTCGAAGAGGGCCTTGTCGAACGCCTCCGGGGCCCACGGCGCGTAAGGGGCGACGAGCCACGGCGTGCAGGCGCCTGCGAACTGCTCCGGCGAGAGGGCCCGGATGTACTCGCCGTTGAACGCCGTCAGCTTCTTCACGTCGAAGAAGGCCGGCGCGGTGTTGACGTCCTCGATCCGGAAGAGCCGCTCCAGCTCGTCGTGCGGCATGATCTCCCGGTCATCGCCGGGGCCCCAGCCGAGCAGCATGAGGTAGTTCACCATCGCCTCGGGCAGGAAGCCCTCGGCGAGGTAGTCCTCCAGCGCGACCTTGTCGCGGCGCTTGGACAGCTTCTGCCGCTTCTCGTTCACGATCACGGGCAGGTGCGCCCACACCGGCGGCTTCGCACCCAGCGCCTCCCACAGCAGCTGCTGCTTCGGCGTGTTCGACAGGTGCTCCTCACCCCGGATGACCTGCGTGATTCCCTCGTCCAGGTCGTCGACCACGTTCGCGATCAGGAAGACCGGGGACCCGTCACCGCGGGCGATCACGAAGTCCTCGATCGCGCTGTTCGGGAACGCCGGCTCCCCGCGGACCAGGTCGACCACGACGGTCTCCCCCTCATCCGGCGTCCGGAACCGCAGCGCGCGGCCCTCCTCAAAGGCCAGCCCTCGGTCCCGGCAGAACCCGTCGTACCCGAGGTGATCCGACCCGGTGCGCTCCTTCAGCTGCTCCCGGGTGCAGTCGCAGTAGTACGCCCGGCCGGCCGTGAAGAGCTGCTGGGCCGCTTCCCGGTGCCGGTCGGCGTTGTGCGACTGGAAGTACGGCCCCTCGAAGGCGGCGTCCTCGCCGTGGATGCCGATCGCCGCGAGCGCGTTGATGATCCCGTCGATCCACTCCGGCTTGTTCCGGGCCGCGTCGGTGTCCTCGATCCGCAGCACGAACGTGCCGCCGGACTGTCGTGCCACCGCCCAGTTGTAGAGAGCGGACCGTGCACCACCGACATGGAACATGCCGGTCGGAGACGGGGCGAAACGAACGCGGACCGGGGCAGTAGACATGCACTCCAGCGTACCGACGTGGGCCGTGGACCCCGAACCAATCGACCCGCCTCAGTGCCGACGTTTCCGGCCGTCTTCGACCGTTCCGCTCCCAGCGCCGCCGGCCCCCTTGCGCTGGATCCACCGCGAGCCGCCAGGACGACCCCGCGCCTGCCGAGCCTCGGGCAGGGCTCACGGAGGCGCTAGACGTATCGACCCCACCAGCTCAGCGCCCCGGAGGCGAGGCACACCTCCATCACTCTGTGTGTAGCGCTTTGCGCGGACTGCTACGACGCCTCATGGGCTCGACCATCCACTACGTGATCGGTGTAGTAGCAGTGCAGCGAAGCAGCCAACTCACCGGGGGATGATCAAGTCGGTCAGTTGCCCTGGCGTAGGGACCTTCCCTCGGTTAACCGCGATTGCCGCCCCAATCACGACCACAGGGAGTAGAGCCACGAGAGCGGCCTCGGGGAGCCCCGACAACGAGGCACTCGCCATGGTGAGAACAACTAGCGATCCCACCACCGCAAGCCGCAGTCGTTCACGAGGAACGACCGGTTCAACGTCACCTATTTGATCTTCGTCGAGCAGCTGGCCGACTCGTCCTTCTGCATAGCGTTCCGCGATCGTCACCAGCAGCACCGCGAGTTCTCGCAGCGCCTGTTCAGGGTCGGTGTCTTGTCGGGCCTCAACCTTGCGGAGCGCGCCTACCACGCGCGCCGTATGGTCGCTGACGACGCGCTCGTGATGCTTTCGAACGTCGCCACGGCGAGTCTGTGGCGCGCGCCAAATGACATTCTCCGCTGCTTTGAGCGAGACTCGGGGGACATCATCCCCCGGTCGTCCGGTACGCCACCGCCTCTGCGCCTGCGCGCATTGCACCGCTGCGAGCACCAGGACCACCACTGGCCAGCATCGCAGATAGTCACCGCCGCCCCAAGCCTTTCTCTCGGCCCGTTCACGTTGTCGCTGTCGTTCCGGGCTGTGAGAGAGCGCCGCGCTCACCCTACGGATGAGGGGTATTGCAAGCAGAAGGACCAGAACCACCAGAATGCCGCGCAATGCGTCGAAGGCTTCGGCGGGCCCTTCCCAGTCGCGGACAGCCCCAGGGACGGCAAGGACTCTGTCGACCAGGCCGCCCAACGGATCCGGCCCGATCCTGACCGGACGGTCCACGCGAGGCTTCCGGAAGAAGATGTCACCGGCATTCCACACGAGGAGCGCGAGGGCAGCCAAGCTCGCCAGGTAGACCGGAATGGCGACTTGGGCCGAATACCACCATCGCACCACCCATACGGGAGGCAGTCCGTGACCCGGCGGGACCCCGCCCACCACAACGTCCGGGAACACCTCCCGGGCTTTGGCGAGGAGCACCTCCGCGTTCCGGGACGCCAGGAGACGCCTTTGACGCCTGGTCTCCTGGACCACGCGCCGGCGCCACCAGGCGCGCAGAGGCACGTAGGAGAACAAGACGGACAGCGCGAACAGCACCGCCAGTTCAACTACCAGCACCAGAAGCGTCTTCACGTACGGCAGTCTCCCCGATGCCTCTGACAGCGCTTCTGCTCAGAGGCCGCTCAGCCTGCAGCAGACCGACGCCGGCATGGCCTTCAGGGGCGGGAACCGGTCAAGATGATGATGCCCGTGCGGGAACCACGCTGCGGATGTCCACGCTTCTCACCTGGCGTGATGCCGATCCGCCGAGTGAGGCTTCTCGCTAGAGCCCATGTCGTCCTGGTGGCGCGTCTCGCGCTTTCCCTGACTGACCCGATCATTCGTGGGCAGGATGGGCCGCTGAAGAGCAGAGGGTCTCGGGGGAGGTGGCCTATTATGTCCTTGCTGCCTTGGCGAACCTCGGACGCGAGCGGTCCGTCCCGCGAGATTCTCGCCGAGTCGGATCACTCCGAAGCGGTGCCGGGCATTCCGCTTCAGAAGGGCCCTGCCAAGACCGTCGAGGTCGATGGCCACCGAGCCCTACGCACGACGTACGCGAAGCGGGACGAGCCGCCTTCCGCGAATGAGGTCACCCGCATGCTCGCGGGCGCCATGCACACGCGCGTGAACCGCATCGGCCAGGCACGCGATCTCATGGGCCAGTGGCAGGACCGCGTCAGGGACCGCAACAAACGGGACATCCAGCATCTGGGACCGCTTGCCGGTGAGGAACTTGTCCGATGGACGCTGGCCAACGTTCTCAACGCTCGCAAGCGCCCTGCCCCCTCGTTCGGCTTCGGCCTTCCGGTCGTCCTTACGCACAGCGTCGCCGCAAACCGACAGCTACGACTCCGCGGCATCGCGATCGTGGGGGCGATTGGCCTGGTAGCAGTGCGCCATCCGCGGGGCCCGGTGGCGCTGGTCGTCCTGGCGCTCCTCCGCCACTACCTCCTGGAGGCGGGGCTCCTTCGCTCCCTACTGCGCTGGGGTTTCAGCTCGCTCCTTCCCTTGCTCCTTGTGATAGCAGGTGGATACCTGGCCTGGGCACAGCTACGGCCCCACACGCCCGTTATCGCATTCGCGGTTCGGGACTCCATCGCCGTCGCGGTGTGGACCGTGCTCCTGCTGACCGCCGTCTATACCGCGGACCGCTGGACCTGCCTGGCCTACCTCTCCTCTCTGGCCCCTCGGCGCAGGAAGCCGGGCAGCCGCCCGCGCCTGGCTCCACGGGCGGCTGCCCGGATCGCCGAATGCGAGGTGAGCGAGAGTTGGCAGAGCACGCCGTACCGGAAGGAAGGCTGGATCAACCGCTTCGTCGGTGCCGGTCTCGACGCCTGGCGCGCCACCGGACCACGCATCCAGCTCACAGCCGCCGGCCGTGCCGACGACAGGAAAGAGGGCGAGCGCAACGGCGCAAGCCCGGCCCCACAGCCCCATCCACCCACTGAGGCCGGAGCCGTGCGGAAAGAGGAGACCGCGACCGGGATCCGCAAGTTCGAGGCCGACGAACTGCTGGACAAAGTCCGCGACGAACTCGAACACCTTAGCGGTGTCCTCGTGGAGACCCACGCACTGCCTCACTGCGACATCTTTGAGACGCTCGCCGTTCCGCAGTCCCGGTGGAAGAAGCTCCCACGCCGACCTGGCCGCAAGGCCGGTGCCCTGCGCAAAGTCCTCGATAAAGCCTGGCCGGAAGCACGGGAAATGATCGAGGAGGGCAGGAAGGCTCCGTCAGGCCACCACTCACGTCGCTATCTGGCCGCGCAGGTCGTCGACTGGAACGGAGACATCGTCGTCACCGTCTTCGCCCACGCCGCGTTGGAGGGCAAGACGCTCCACTTCGTGACCCGGCCGCATGTCCTGGCCCCTCTCCAGGACGAGGCCCGCGCCGAGTCCGTCAAGGGACAGGATCTCGCCAAGGAGATCGTGTTGGCGCCGGTACACGCTCTGGGCGACACCGCCGCGCTGGCACGGCGCACCCACGCTGGCCTCGTTCGCGCCTTGGACATGGTCATGGGTGGCTTGCTGGGACGCTCCGCCCAGCGGCAGGTGGCGGCTGTCCTCGACAAGACCGAGCAGAAGGACTCCGGCGAGCCGGTCAGCCTCCGCGAGCATTGCGCCCTCGACACCCCGGAGGACATGCATCAGGTCGAGGACGCGGCCCGGCACATCGCAATCCTCCAGTCGCGCATGTTCAGCACCGTCGGTGCCTTCCTCGACGACCACGGCGTCTACACCGGCGACTTCAGACGCCAAGCGCAGGAGGTCGTCACCAAGATCTTCATCAACGGCGACCACAACCAGGTCAACACGGGGACCGTGCACGGCGATCAGACAAAGAACACCACGACCGACAGCGAACAGCTGAAGGGATGACCATTGAGCATCTGGCGAGGCCGCGAGACGAGTGGCGGCATGCACGTCACAGGCAACAACAACCAGGTCAACACCGGCCGGGTCGGCGGGAACCAGCAGCAGTCGTATATCGGCACGGGCCAGGACGCCAGCGGTCTCCAGGCCGCGCTGGCGAAGCTCTCGGAACTCGACACGGCCCTGGAGGAGCACTCGGGGGAACTGAGCAACCCCGATCTGGCACGACGCACGGCCACGCGCATCGGCGAGGAGCTGAACAGCCCCAGGCCCGACGAGCGCCGGGTCAGGGAGAACCTCGAAGACCTCGGTCTCGCCATCGGGCCGGCAGCCGCCGTCGTCACCATCCTTCAGGGCCTCACCGCCGCCGTAGCCACCCTGTTCGGGTAACGCCAGGTCCGAGCGGGACGGTCGGAGACGCGTACGCCCACCGGACCCGTCTCACCCGCGCGTAGGGGAGTGGACCGCCCAATGCCGCGCTCGATGCCCGGTCTCGCCTGCAAGCGGCGGAAGGGACCGCAGCCGCACGGGGTCCCGACTTCACGACGACCGCCACAAAATCCGCCAACGCCTCAGTTGCTTCCGGACGTGCCCCATCCGTGCCCTTCAGGGCGGTAAACAGCGGTAACACAGGTGTCCTGGGGGGTAACGAGAGACGCCGCTGCAAATGCCATTTTTGCAGGTCAGGCACCAGATGATCGAACTGAGCGACGGTGATTCCCAAGCTTAGAGCGCGAGTTCGATTCTCGTCACCCGCTCTGTGAATGAGGCCCAGGTCTTCGACCTGGGCCTCATTTATCGTCTAGACCTTTCCGATCCACGTGCCACAAGTTCCGTAACGGGGCGTCAGATTGCGCCCCGATCCACAGCACGCCGCCACACGGCGTTGAGCGCCCTCGGACACCGATTCTGGCCGAAGGCTCGTGCACGCAGGGCGGCGCCCCACTCGCCCACGGAGACGGGGCCATCCGGTCCGTCCTCACAGGTCACCTTCTGTCGTTCCGCTCGCCAGGCCCCGACCTTGGCGGGCTGATGGCATTGACGTACTGGCTGCCAAACCGAAGGTCGGCTCCAGACAGAGGCGGAGGAGCCGCAGGTGGAGCTGTTCAGTGGTGGCCGCGACGCCTTGTCCGTCGATCCAGCGCGGCCTCCACTGCCGGAGGCGTCCGGGCACAACGCGTTACCCATCTGATGACCTGGGATCCCTCTCCCCTGGAAGGCTCCAACTCGGCCTTGGACTCCTCGTCCGGGCCGTTCGCGCGGGCGGACAGGGAGTCGATCTCCGGGTTTTCTCAGCGCGGATCGTCCGATCCGTTTGTCCTTCATTACGGACCGGACGAATGGCCGCTTGGACCAATCCTTGGGCCGCGGGGGCTCGGATTACATCTGGAGATGTGCTGACCACGGAGGACCGTGTGGAAGAGGCCGTGTACATCGGCAGGAATCCGTCGACCGAGCCGGACCTGGAGGAGTTGGTGGGGCGGGTGGCCCTGGGGGACGAGGAGGCGTTCGGTGAGGTGTACGACGCTGTGGCGGGCCGGGTGCTGGGGGTGGTGCGGGCGGTGCTGCGTGATCGGGCACAGTCCGAGGAGGTGGCCCAAGAGGTCCTCGTGGAGGTGTGGCGCACCGCTCCTCGGTACGTCCCCGAGCGCGGGACGGCGCTCAACTGGGTCCTGACCCTGGCACATCGCCGGGCGGTGGACCGGGTGCGGTCCGTGGAAGCGGCGGCCGTACGGGACCACAAGGCGGCGCTGCTGGCGCGGACTCCGGAGTACGACGAGGTGGTCGAGCAGGTCGAGGCACGGCTGGAGCGGGAGCAGGTGCGGCGCTGCCTGCGCACGCTGACGGAGATCCAGCGGCAGGCGGTGACGTTGGCCTACTACCGGGGGCTGACCTACCGGCAGGTGGCCGAGGCCCTGAAACTGCCGTTGGGGACGGTCAAGACCCGGCTGCGGGACGGACTGATCCGGATGCGTGACTGCCTGGGGGTGTCGCTGTGACCACCGACGATCTGCACCTGCTCACGGGTGCCCACGCCCTGGGCGCGCTGCCCGAGGAGGAACGTGAGGCGTTCGAGCGGCACCTGACGGAGTGCGAACCCTGCGCTCGGGAGAGCGCCGAGTTGTGCGCCACCGCGGCCCGCCTGGGGTCGGCCGCCTCCGCCGTGCCCCGCGATGAGATGCGTGAACAGGTGCTGCGCCGGATCACCACCGTCCGACAAGAGGCTCCTCGCACGCCGGGACCGGTGCGTCCGCTCGGCAGGGGGGCGACGCAGGCCCGTCTCCTGTCGCGTTGGGCGTTGGCGGCCTGTCTCGCCGTCGCGGCCCTCGGGGGGACGGCGTGGTGGCAGTTCGACAGGGCCGAGGACGCCGAGAGGCGTGCGCAGGCCGTGGAACGGGGAGCGTCGGAGGTCGCCGCCGTGCTGTCCGCGCCGGACGCGAAGGTCGACGTCGGTGACCTCGGCGGCGGAGCGACGGGCAGCGTGGTCGTGTCCCGCAGCAGGGACCGGGCCGTGTTCGTTGCCTCCGGTCTGCCTCGCCCTCCCACCGGGAGGACGTACCAACTGTGGTTCGACGACGGTGAAGCGATGCGCTCCGCCGGTCTGCTCGACCCCGGCCGTACGGACCAGACGGTACTGATGCAGGGCGCCGTCAGCCGTTCCTCGGGCATGGGGATCACGGTCGAACCCGAGGGAGGCTCGGCACAACCCACCTCCACTCCGCTGGTCTTGATGAAGTTCGCCTCGTGAGAGGTCCGAGCCCCGCGGGAGATCCGAGGGGAGCGGCGGTGCTGAAGGGTAGGCGTCGGCAACGTGCCGGTTCCTGAGGGGGCATGAACTGACGAAAGCAGGGGCGCGTCGCAATGTGCGGCGTGCCCCCGGTCGTTTCCACCGTCCGTTGCTTATCCGTTCTTCCGCATGCCAGGCGGACTGCCCAGGCTGTCACGGCGGTTGCATCCGTAGCGGGTACTCGATTCGGATGGGTCAACAGCGCAACTTCATCCGATCGGGCGGCAGACCAATCCGCAAGCCGATCGGAACCGGATTCCCCGTGTGAGGGACGACGAGCAGAAAGCACAGGGCCGGGCCTGCGGGGCCGGTCTGTGGCTTGGCGCGCTGAGCGGTGGTCTGGCGGGCTTCGCCGCCCTTGCCACCGCCGAGTTGGTCTCTCCTGCGGTGCGACCCCAGGCCGGTCCGATCGTCGCGGTCGGCGGTGCGGCGATCGACCGCACACCGGCCGCGGTCAAGGACTGGGCGATCCGCAACTTCGGCACCAACGACAAACTGGTGCTGCAAATCGGGATTCTCGCGGTGCTGGCTATCTTCGCGCTGCTCCTGGGAATGGTCACGTTGCGGTTTCGGCGGGTGGGAGCGTTGGGCGTGCTCCTCTTCGGGTTCGTCGGGGCGCTGGCCGCCACCACGCGGCCCGATTCGAGCAGCACGCTGGACGCGCTGCCGTCCCTGCTGGGCGCGGCCGTCGGAGCGGCTGCACTTTACGTTCTGACGGGCCGTCTCGTCCGACGGCGCCAGGTCGCCGGTCCGCAGTCCGTCGCCGAACCGACGGAGGGCTGGGACCGGCGCGGTTTCGTCATCGCGGCGAGCGCTGCCGCGACGGCGTCCGTCGGAGCCGGTGCCCTGGGGCGGTTCCTGCACGGTTCCAGCGGCCGGGACGCGGTCGCCTCGCGAGAGCGGATCGTCCTGCCGGCGCCCGGATCTCCTGCCGCCCCGGTGCCCAGCGGCGCTCACCTGCGGATCGCCGGCACAAGCCCCTTCCTCACGTCGAACGGTTCCTTCTACCGCGTCGACACCGCCCTGGTGGTGCCCAAGGTGGATGCCACCGCTTGGCGACTGCGGATCCACGGCCAAGGCGTCACCCGGCCGGTCACTCTGACCTTCGACGACCTGCTGCGGCGTGACCTGGTCGAGCGGAACATCACCCTCACCTGCGTGTCCAACGAGGTCGGCGGACCCTACGTCGGCAACGCGCGCTGGATCGGCGTGCGCCTGGCCGACCTGCTGGCCGAGTGCGGGGTGACACCGCCGTCGAAGGGCGGGCCCGCCGACCAGCTCGTGGCCCGTTCCGTGGACGGCATGACGCTCGGGAGCCCGGTCGAGGACGTCATGGACGGCCGCGACGCCCTCCTCGCCCTCGGCATGAACGGCGAGCCCCTCCCCTTCGACCACGGCTTCCCCGTTCGCATGGTCGTGCCCGGCCTGTACGGCTTCGTCTCCGCCTGCAAATGGATCAAGGACATCGAGCTGACCACCTTCGACGCCTACGACCCCTACTGGGTCAAGCGGGGCTGGGCCCGCCGGGCACCGATCAAGACGCAGTCACGGATCGACACCCCGAGGCCGTTCGCACGGCCGAAGACCGGCACCGTGATGGTCGCCGGGGTTGCCTGGGCCCAGCACCGCGGCATCGACAAGGTCGAGGTCCGCGTCGACGACGGCCCCTGGCAACAGGCGCGTCTCGCCGCCGAGGACAGCCCCGACACCTGGCGCCAGTGGTCCTTCCCCTGGCAGGCCAGCAAAGGGGGTCACACCCTCACCGTGCGCGCCACCGACCGCACCGGAGCCATACAGACACAGGAACGCACGAAGACCGTGCCTGACGGCGCCAGTGGCTGGCACTCCGTCGTCGTCACCGTCCAGTGACCTCCGAGCCCAACCAACCCGACCCCCACGAAACGCGGCTCATGCCGCTCGGCCCAACAGGAGAAACACCATGAACACCCGTCTCCGCCGTACCGCCGTCGCCCTGGCCGCCGCGGCCGTCCTGCCGCTGGCCCTGAGCGCCTGTTCCGACAACGGCAGCGACTCCAACGAGTCCGATTCCGCCCAGGAGGCGTCCGCCCCCGCCGCTGACGACCCCGGCACGGGCTCCGAAAGCACCGCGTCCATGGACAAGCCCTTCGGGCCCGCCTGTTCGACGGTGCCCACAACGGGCTCCGGTTCCTTCGACGGCATGGCCAAGGACCCCGTTGCCACCGCCGCCTCCAACAACCCCGCCCTGTCCACCCTGGTGGCCGCGGTCCAGAAGGCCGGACTCGTCGACACCCTCAACAATGCCCAGAACATCACCGTGTTCGCGCCGACCAACGACGCCTTCGCCAAGATTCCCAAGGCCACCTTGGACAAGGTCCTCAACGACAAGGCCCAGCTGACGAAGATCCTCACGTACCACGTCGTCGGCAAGAAGCTCGCCCCCACCGACCTTGCGAAGGGCTCGTTCGACACCCTGGAAACGACGAAGGTCACGACCTCGGGCTCCGGCGAGTCCTACACCGTCGGGGACTCAGCCAAGGTCGTCTGCGGCAACGTCAAGACCGCCAACGCCAACGTCTACATCATCGACACCGTCCTGATGCCCACGAGCTGACCGGACACCGGACCGGCCCACCCCGTGCCGGAAAAGTGGCGCTGGACGCCGGCCGAGCGCAGGCCCTTCTTCAGGAAACCGGTGTCGCCAACGATCAGAACACCGTGTCTGTCACCGATGGTCTCGACCAGGTAATGGCGCACGTCGTCACGGACTTTGTCCGCGTCCCAGTCCGCCCCGCCCACCAGTCGTCAGCCTTCCACGTCCGGACGCGCCTCGTCCGACGCTGATGGTTGCGCCGGGCGGGGTGGACGGGGTGCGTCGGTGTGGAGGACGTCGTAGAAGCGGAAGCCCTCCGGCAGGCCGGCCTTGGCGCGGGCTCTGCGCTGCTTACCGGTGGATCGGCAGGACTCGCCCCATTCACCCACGAACAGAGGCCACTAGACTTTCGGCCCGTGCCGCGGCGTGCTGCCAACTCAGTACACGCAGGCTGTCTTGTCGGACCTGACGGGGGAGCGGACGATGCAGTACTGCGAACGCCACGAGATGCACAACTGCGCGGACTGCACTCCGCGTGCGCCTTGCAGCGGCGCGCCCATCAGCGAATGGGACGCGTGGCCGGCGGCTGCGATCATCATCCACGAGAGCGGCAAGGCCCACCTTCCCGGCTGCGGACACATCGTCCCGGCCGACATCCGACCACCCGTCTACGGCTGGGTGCTCACCCCTTCACCCGGAGCATGGCGTGACCTCGCGCCCTCCTACCCGCTCCACGCCACGCGGGGCAACACCGAGCGGGCGGCCGTGAGCCGCTGCCAGACCTGCGACGCAACGCAGTAGGGGTACCAGAGAGGACTGCAAGGCATGACCTACCAGCCCAACCGGACGTGTGGACGACCGACCCGCTCAGGCAATCCGTGCAAGATCCGGATATCAAGTTCGGACGTTGCGTGCGGCACGCACGCCACCGAGCAGGACAAGGCCGTGGCCGAGGCCCACCAGCGCGGGTGGAGCGAGGGCTACACGGCGGGGAGCGAAAGCGGTGCGAGCTTCTCCAAGTCTCACGTCGAGTGGCTGGAACGACGCGTCAAGGAGCTTGAGGAGCAGTTGGACAGCACGCGGCGCGTGTACGAGGCCAACGGCTGCCAGGTCGTGGAGGTCGGCGGGTACGGATACCGCTGGCGCGGGCGCGATCCGCTCGAAGTCGGCGACCGCGTCCTGCTGCCCGAGAACTACGTGAGCCGTCTCAGGAACGGCCCGGGCCCCACCGTAGGTGTGGTCAACAAGCTCGGCACCACCTACCAGGGCTCCCTGTCCGACATCGTGGGACGGGCACCAGCGACCGGCGACGAGGAGGGCTGACGAAGTTCCGTGCCACTGCGTGCCAGTAGGGGCGGTGAACAGCGGTCAACAGCGGGCACGGAAAGGCGGTCGAAATCCTGCGATCTATGGCCCTTCCTGCAGGTCAGAGGTCATCCGAGCACTCAAGTGCCAGGTGATTCCCAAGCTTAGAGCGCGAGTTCGATTCTCGTCACCCGCTCCATGATGAACCCCCAGGTCAGCGACCCGGGGGTTCTTTGCTGTCCAGTCCCATCCAAAGACCACGCACCACGTCGCCGACCGGTATGCGGACTGCTCACAGGTGGGCGTCCAGGAACTCCCCGAGCGCCGTCCTGGACATCGGGCCGCTCGTGGCCGCGATCGCCTCGCCCCGGTCGATCAGCACGAAGGAGGGCGCGCCGGTGACGCCGTACCGCCGTACGGGGCCGGGGCACCTTGCGATGTCGGCCCGCACGACGATCAGTCGGCCCTGGTGGGCGTCGGCCGCCTCCTGCACCAGGGGGTCCATTTCCTTGCATGCTGCCGCGGCCTTGGGCCACACCCCGGAGAAGTACGCGAGCACCGGAACGTCCGCCCTCGCCAGGATGAACTCGAACTCGGCGTCCTCATGGGCTCGTTGGACCCTGTTCGCCATCAGCACTCCTTGACGCTCCACTCGGTGCGAGGCAGTGGGTGCCTCCTGGTGTCTCCCGACCGTGACGGCCGTACCGCCCGTCAGCGGCCCCTGCGTGCTCGGGCGGCCTTGCGGGCCTCCGCCATCGTGCGCGCCTCCGCGGCCTTGCGGGATTCCTTGGGCGGGCGGCCCGCGCGGGTGCCCAGCCCCCGGAACGCCGCGTTCCCGGTCTTCGTCCCGCCGCCCTGCGCCGGCGGGCGCTTCGCGCCGGTGATGCTGGTCAGCTTCTCCTCGCCGGAGCGAACCTGAGCCACCGTGGGCCGGATCCCCGCATCCGACATCATCCGGTTCACGTCCCGGCGCTGGCCGGGCGTGACCAGCGTCACCACGCTGCCGGACTCCCCGGCACGCGCGGTGCGCCCGCCTCGGTGGAGGTAGTCCTTGGGATCGGCGGGCGGATCCACGTTGACCACGAGGTCCAGGTGCTCGACGTCGATGCCCCGGGCGGCGACGTTGGTGGCGACCAGCACCGTGATCTCCCCCTCCTTGAACCGGGCCAACGTGTGCGTGCGCTGCGGCTGCGACTTCCCGCTGTGCAGAGCACCCGCCCGTATGCCGCTGCTCCGCAGGTGGCGGGCGAACTGGTCCACACCGTGCTTGGTGTCCAGGAACATCAGCACCCGCCCGTCCCGGGCCGCGATCTCGGTGGCTGTCGCGTACTTGTCGGCGGGATGGACGTTCAGCAGGTGGTGCTCCATCGTCGCGACCGAGCCCTCCGCCCGATCGACCGCGGCGAACACCGGCTCACTCAGATACTGCCTGACCAGTTGATCGACGTTGCGGTCGAGCGTCGCGGAGAACAGCATCCGCTGCCCGCCGGGGGGCGTCCGGTCCAAGGCCTCCGAGACCTGCGGCAGGAAACCCATGTCACACATCTGGTCCGCCTCGTCCAGCACCGCGATCCGCACCCGGTCCAGGTGGCAGTCCCGCCGGTCGACGAGATCGGCCAGCCGTCCCGGCGTCGCCACCACGACCTCGGCACCCGCCCGGAGCGCCGCGACCTGCCGGCCGATCGCCAGCCCGCCGACCACGGTCGCCGAGCGGAGCCCGAGCGCCTCCGCATAAGGAGCCAGTGCCTCGCTCACCTGCTGCGCGAGTTCCCTCGTCGGCACCAGGACCAGCGCGAGAGGGCGCTTCGGTTCGGCGCGCCGGCCCGCCGTACGTGCGAGGAGCGCAAGCCCGAAGGCGAGGGTCTTCCCCGAGCCGGTCCGCGCGCGGCCGAGGACGTCCCGGCCGGCCAGCGCGCTCGGCAGGGTGGCCGCCTGGATCGGGAACGGCTCCCGTATCCCGAGCCCCGCCAGCACCCCCGTCAGCTCGACCGGCAGCTCCAGCTCCGCGAAGGAGCCGGCCTGCGGGAGGTCGGGCGCCCGTGTCCCCGGCACCGAGAGCTCGCCCCGCGGGGCCCTCCTCTGGTCGGGCCTGCCGGGTCCGGAGCGACCGGAGGCCGATTGCTTCGCCTTCATGGGGGATTCCTCGTTTCGGCGCCCTGAACGGACCTGGGCCCGTACCTTGTCCGGCACGGGCCCAGGCTCTCTGCAAGCGTCCCCCAACCGTACCAGCGCGGGCCTGGCACCAGCCGCCCCGCGGCCCGGCCGGACCCCGGGATGGGCATGCCACCACGTGCCAGTCAGGAGGGTGAGCAGCGGTGTCGACCTCGCCGAAGTCGACGTCGCACACCTCGCAGGAGAGCGTCCCGCCCCTCTTGAGCACCGAGGCGATCTTCCTGCGGCGAAGGCCCGGCGCCGGCAGGTGTCGGACCACCGGGGTGTCAAGGCTCATCTCGTCCGGGGATGTCGCCGGGCCCGGTGGTCAGTGGCAGTCGAAGCGCCAGTCCCACGGAAGGCCGGGGCAGCTGCGGCAGCGGAAGAAGTAGACGCCGCCGCAGTCGCCCAGCTGGATGTCGCCGGTGATGGTCAGCAGGTGCTCCATGCGGTGGCCGCTCTCGCAGTTCGGCCAGTCGGCCGGCTGTGTCCAGGCGGGCCAGCCGCCGGTCTTGGTCGCGATGATGTTGGAGTCCGGTGGCCACAGGGAGCCGCCCGAAGGCAGTCGGAGGCGGGGTTCCCAGGTTTCCCGCATGTCCTCGGGCAGGTCGAGTCGGCTCGGGAAGTCCTCCGCGGTGGTCGGGGACAGCGTGGACGGTTCCGGCACATGGTCCTCGTCGTACTGGCCCCCGCTCGCCTCGGGGATCTCGGACAGCAGCCCTGCGGCCACGACTTCCGCCTCGTTGCGCCAGTACAGCCGGGGCATCACCGGTCCGGGGTCCTGCTCGTGCATCAGCGCGCACCACACCAACTGGAGCACGTCCTTGCCCTCCGGGAACTCCAACCCCGGTACGTCCCGGGCGAACAGTTGGAGGATCGGCACCATCGGGACCGCGCCCGGGACGGTCGGGGTGGTGGTGCGCCAGTCAGGCCCGTACGTCCAGTGGTCTGCCTGTGCGCAGTACGGCCACGGCTCGTCCGCGGGCCACAGCGGTCTGCCGCCCAGTGAGCTCTCCCGTACGTCGGGGTCGCCGGGCTCCGGGTTGAGGAGGGTGGTTTCCCGGGCGAGGTCCGCGTACTCCGGTATCAGGGTGCGCAGGTCCTTCGCGGGCAGTTCGGGCGCGGATCCGGGCATCGTGGCTCCTCGGGAGGGCGGAGGTCTTCGGGACCGCCCGCACGGTGGCGGGACCGTCGGCACGTTAGTTCGTGCCACCGACAGCGGCGGGGAAAATCGGTGGGCCTCGGATCAGGGTGAGGTGATCATGGGGCGGACACCGGAAGCTACCGATGAGGAACCGCCACCCATGCCAGTACCCGCCGATCCGACCGTCCTGCACCCCATGCCGGCGCAGCCGCGGGTCGTGCTGCTCAAGCCGTTGGTGACGTCGGCGCTGATCGAGGTCGGGGAGTACTCGTACTACGACGACCCGGACGACCCGACCGCGTTCGAGACGCGGAACGTGCTGTACCACTACGGGCCGGAGAAGCTCGTCATCGGCAGGTTCTGCGCGCTGGGGACGGGGGTGCGGTTCATCATGAACGGGGCCAACCACCGGATGGACGGGCCCTCCACGTTCCCGTTCCCCACCATGGGCGGGTCGTGGGCCGAGCACTTCGACCTGTTGGGCGGGTTGCCGAGCCGTGGGGACACCGTCGTCGGGAACGACGTCTGGTTCGGGCACGGTTCGACCGTGTTGCCGGGGGTACGGATCGGGCACGGCGCAATCATCGGGGCCGGGTCCGTGGTCACCGGTGACGTGCCGGACTACGGAATCGTCGGCGGCAACCCGGCCCGTCTCATCCGTACCCGTTACGACGCCGGGGACGTCGCCCGGCTGCTCGCGGTCGCCTGGTGGGACTGGCCCGCGGAGCGCATCACCGAACACGTGCGGACGATCATGTCGGGGAGCATCGACGACCTCGAAGCCGCCGCCCGCACCCACGACAACCGAAGCGAGTGAACCAGTTGTCCAGCACGACCCGTCGCCCGGCGCACATCGCCATGGTCGGCATCCCCGCCATCAGCCACGTCCTGCCCAGCCTCGAAGTGATCCGCGAGCTGGTCGCGCGCGGGCACCGGGTGACGTACGCCAACGACCCCGCGGTGGCCGACCTGGTCGAGAAGAGCGGCGCCGAACTCGTCCCGCTCACCTCCGGGCTGCCCGTCGCCGACAACGACTGGCCCAGCGACACGATCGCCGCGATCGAACTCTTCCTCGACGACGCGATCCGCACGCTCCCGCAGCTGCGGGCGGCGTACGACGCCGATCCCGCGGACCTGTACCTGTACGACATCGGCGCGTACGCGGCCCGCGCGCTCGCCGAGTCGCAGGGGCGGCCCGTCGTGCAGCTCTCGCCGACGTTCGTGGCGTGGGAGGGGTACGAGGAGGAGGTCGCGGCGGCGGTGTGGCAGCTGCCGGGGGCGGATGCGTACCGGGAGAAGTACGCGCGCTGGCTCGCCGGCAGCGGGGCGACCACGACCGACATCGATGTCTTCCAGGGGCGGCCGGAGCGGGCGTTGGCGCTGATCACGCGGGCGTTGCAGCCGAACGCCGACCGCGTCGACACCGACGCCGTCACCTTCGTCGGCCCCTGCTTCGACACGCGCGCGGACATGGACGGCTGGAGTCGGCCGGCGGGCGCGGAGAAGGTGCTGCTGGTGTCGTTGGGGTCGGCGGACACCCGTCATCCGGAGTTCTACCGGCAGTGCGTGGCCGCGTTCGGCGGGCTGCCCGGCTGGCACGTCGTGCTCCAGATCGGCAAGTACACCGATCCGCAGGAGCTGGGGGACGTCCCGTCGAACGTCGAGGTGCACCCCTGGGTGCCGCAGCGGGCGATCCTGGAACACGCGGACGCGTTCGTCACGCACGCCGGCATGGGCGGCTGCGGCGAGGGCCTGCTGGCGGGCGTTCCGATGATCGCGGTGCCGCGCAACTCCGAGCAGGGCATGAACGCCGACCAGCTCGTGGCGCTGGGCGTGGCGCGCCGCGTCGACCCCGAGGCGGCGACGGCGGAGGCCCTGCGGACGGCGCTCGAAGAGCTGATCGCGGACGGGGAGGTCGCGGGCCGCTCGGCCCGGGCGCGGGCCGCGGCGCGGGCGGAGGGCGGGACTCCGCGGGCTGCGGACCTGATCGAGGACGTACTGGGCTGAACAGCGGGTCATGACGGGTGACGGCGGCCCGTCCCCTCCCCCGTGGGGGGACGGGCCGCCGTACGCCCTTCGGTGCCGCTACGCGGTCACTTGCAGGTCGGGCTGGAGCGGATGTCGAGCGCGTACAGCTTCCAGCCCTTGTTCACGTTCCGGGTCTGACCCGGCGTCGCGCAGCTCGTCGCCTTCTTGCCGCTGCTGTGGACGTAGTAGAGCTTCGCTCCGTCGTCCTTGCGGCTGTTGTGGATGGAGGTCGCGGACCGCGCCTTCGCGCCGAGCTTCTGGTAGCCCGTGTCCTTGTACGACGCGACCGTCTTGCCGCCCTTGATGAAGCAGACGTTGGGATAGCTGCACGACGCCTTGTACGTGCTCTGGGTGGCCTGGGCCGTCTGCGCGCTCCCGGCTCCCTGGGGCGACGCGAAGGCGCCGGGGGCCGTCATCAGGCCGCCGCCGAGGGCGAGGGCCGCGGATCCGAGGACGATGCGCTTGTGGATGGTCATGTTTCTCGTGCTCCCCGTTGTGTTGGAGGGGCGGCGCGGGGTGGGCCGCGCCGCCCGGTGTGCACCACAGACTGTTCCGCGTCACCTCCGAGCGCCGCCAGAGCAGTTCGGGAAACCGGGCATCTCTGGGACGTACACCGCCCTGACCTGCGGGAACGCGGCGTCCCATGGGACGTCGTGGGACGCGCTGGGGTGGGAAACCGCTGGCCGGATGGCAACGACACGTGAACGCGCGGGGAACCAAGGGTTGTGGGGGCGGTACGAGGGGGGAGCAAGGTTGACGGGAAGGGCCGTGGAACCCTGGTGAGGCCCAAGCACGCATCGCATGAGGTGGACATGCCGCGTTGGAAATCGCTCCCGTCCGGACTGCCCGAGAAGAACCGCCAGCTGGTGATCCAGCTGCGGCGGCTGAAAGACCACTCCGGCCTCGGCCTCACCGCACTCGCGGCGAAGACGGGGTACAGCCGCTCGTCCTGGGAGCGGTACCTCAACGGGAAGCAGCCGGTGCCCCGGAAGGCCGTCGAGGAGCTGGCAACGGTGTGCGGGGCCGAGCCCACGAAGCTGCTCGTGCTGCACGAGATAGCCGAGCGGGAGGAGCGGCCGGCCGCCGGTGCGGACGCGTCGTACGCCGATCCCGACACGGCTCCGGTCACCGCGGACGGGGGCGCGCCGCCCGCCGACCGGCGCCAGGTCCCGCTGCGGTACGCCCTCCCCGGCGCGCTCGCCGCCGCGGCCCTCGCCTTCGCCGCGGGGCTCCTGGTCGCGGACGGAGACGGCGCCGGAAGCTCCGGGCGCGAGGTCGCGAAGGCGGTGACGTACGAGCCCGGCCGTACGTACGACTGCGACGACGGCCGCAAGGACGACGCGGCCTACGCCGGCCACAGCACCACCGCCGACGCGCTGATCGACATCAACGGCAGCGGGCCCCACGTCGTCGAGGCGCAGTGCCAGCTGAAGCGGCACGGTTTCGACCCGGGCGTGGTCGACGGGCTGTACGGGCCGGGGGCGAAGGCGGCCGTGAAGGAGTTCCAGACCGCGCGCAAGCTGGTCGCCGACGGCATCGTGGGGCCCGACACCTGGGCGGAGCTGCGCAGGTGAGCGACGCGTTGGAGGACGCGGCGGGGCAGCGGGCCGAGGAGTGCGAACGGCTCGCGAGCGAGCTGCGCGCCCTGCGTACCCGCACGGGCCTGAGCCTGGTCGCGCTCGCCGCGCGCACGCCGTACAGCAAGTCGTCCTGGCAGCGCTATCTGAACGGGACGAAGCCGCTGCCGCGACAGGCCGTGGTGGCGCTGTGCACGCTGGCGGGCGAGCCACCGGCGCGGCTGCTCGCGCTGTGGGAGCTGGCGGACGCGGCGTGGAGCGGTCGGGCGGCGGCGGACGCGGAGGTCCGGGGCGTACGGGACGACGACCCTGCCGACAGCCCTGCCGACAACCCTGCCGGCGGCCCGGACGAGGCGCCGCGCGGCAAACGCCGTACCGTCCTGCTCGCCGCCTCCGCCGGGCTGACCGTCGCCACCGCGGCGACGGCGCTCGGCGCGTGGTGGCTCTCCGGCGACGAAGCGAAGCGCGGCAGCGACGGCGCCGCCAAGGACGACCCGACATGGAGCATCGTCGCCCCGCTCCGGCCCAGTTGCACCGGCCCGCAGTGCGCCGGCGAGGACCCGGCGCTGATGGGCTGCGGCGCGGACGGCGTGATGACCACGCTCGGCTCGTTCACCGCGTCCGGCGGCCAACGGCTGCAACTGCGCTACGGCGAGACGTGCCGCACCGTCTGGGCGCGGGCGACCGGCCTCCGGGTCGGCGACCGCGTCGTCCTGTCCGTCCCCGGCCAACAGGACCAACACGTCACGGCAGTCGCCCGCCGCGACGCGGACCGCTACCTGGTGACCCCGATGTCCTCGGCGGTCGACCCGTCCGAGGCCCGCGTCTGCCTGGTCCCGGAGGGGGGCGGGGGGCAGGAGTGCCTGGGGCGGGAGCGGGGGGCGGCGGGGACGGCCGGGTCGTGAACGCCCGGTCGCACGGCGGCTTGCAGAGCACCGATCTCCACGGCTTGCCCCAAAGCGGTGATCTCCGCCGCGCGCTGCGGAACAATGCGCCCATGGCTGAGGGTGGGGATTTCAGGGACGGCCTCGCGGAGCGCATCGCCCGTTTCGATCGAGAAGCCGCAGAGCAGGGCGCTGACAGTGCCGAGGAAGAACGGCAGCGGGTGCTGAAGGAGTTCCCGCTGGAGGACTGGCCGGAGCTGGCACTGGAGCGGTACGCCCTGGGGCCGGCGGGCTACGGCGGTCGGCGGCAGTCCTTCTGCCGGCTGATGGAGTACGGCACCAACGCGATCGGCAGCATTCGCGGCGGCAGCGCGGCGAAGCACATCATCTTCCAACACCGGACGGGCGAGTGGCGGGTTCCCGCCGCGCTGCGCGGGATCGACGTGCACGCGGCCTGGGAGCAGGTGCGCACCGAGTTCAACACCGCGTTCGCAGCGGCAGCCGAGGGCGCGTACGAGCGCATCGACGAGTTGGAGTCGCTCTCCTACGGGCAAGCGCTGACCACCAAAACGCTGACGGTCTACGCGCCCGGCGACTTCCTGCCGGTGTTCTCCGCCTCGCACGTGCGGCACTTCACCGCGCTGCTGGGCGGGCTGCCCCACCAGTACGCGTCGGGCGTACGGACGTGGCGCGCGAACCGCGAACTACTCGCCCTCGTCCGGCAGACACCGGAGTTCGCCGGGTGGCGCCCGCACGTGGTGATGGAGTTCCTGTACGCCTTCCACGATCCGCGGCCGAGGAACCGCGAGATCTGGAAGGTCGCACCGGGAGCTGGCGCCCACCTATGGGACGACTGCCTCGCGAACAACCGCATCCGCATCGCCTGGGACGAGGTCGGCAGCCTCGGCCAGTACGAGAGCGACCGGGAACTGAAGGACACCCTGGACCAGTACTGGCCGCACAGCACCGGTGGAAACCTCCGGCTCGCCCGGCAGATGCTCGCCTACCGCGACCTGCAGTCCGGCGATCTGATCGTCGCCAACCGGGGCAAGTCGGAGGTGCTGGCGGTGGGCACCGTCACCGACGGCTACTCGTACGACGAGGACGTGGAAACGCACCGGCACGCGGTGCGGGTGGACTGGGACACCGCGTACGCCCAGCACTTCGACTCGCCCCGGCACGCCTGGCAGCCGACCCTGGCAGTGGTGAAGCCCAAGCTGTGGCGGGAGATCCAGCAGGGCCGGAAGGCGGTGCTCTCCGAAGCCGTCGAGCCGGCGCCCGCAACCGAAGCGGAGTTGCCCGACGACGTGCGCGCGGTGTGCGACCTCCTCGACCACAAGGGCCAGGTGGTGTTGCAGGGGCCGCCCGGCACCGGCAAGACGCGGCTGGCGTTCAGCGTCGCGCTCGCCTTGGCGGGCCGCACAGACCAGATCGAGGCGGGTCCGGCGGAACGCGCGGCGGTGCTCGCGGAGTTGTCCAAAGTGTCGGACGGGGCCTCGGCGGCCCGTCTGACCGCGGTCACCTTCCATCCGTCCTACGGTTACGAGGACTTCGTCGAGGGCTTCAAGCCCGATACCGCCGCGGACGGAGCCGGGCTGAAGCTGGCCATGACGGACGGGCTGTTCCTGCGCGTCTGCAAAGCAGCCGAAGCGACGCCCGACGACACCTTCCTGATCGTCGTCGACGAGATCAACCGGGGCGACCTGCCGCGCATCCTGGGCGAGCTGATCACCCTGCTGGAACTCGACAAGCGAGGCTCCGTCCACGTCACCCTGCCCAACAGCGGCCGTCAGCAGACCGTGCCGCCGAACGTCCGCATCATCGGGACCATGAACTCCGCCGACCGCAGCGTGGGGCACATCGACGCGGCGATCCGGCGGCGGTTCGCCTTCCTCGACGTCCAGCCGGACCCGGACGTGTTGGACGGAGAGGTGGGCGGGCTCGGACTGGCTTCCTTCCTGGAGGGGCTGAACGCCAAGCTCGACGCCGCCTTCGACCAGGACCACCTCCTCGGCCAGGCGTACCTGCTGGCTGGGGACCGGCCCATCGCCACGGCGGAACAGCTCTCCAACGCCTTCCACCACGAGATCGTGCCGCTGGTGGCCGACTACTGCCTGGGCCGGCCCGACCTGCTGCGGAGCGTGCTGGGGGCGCTGGTGGACGACAAGACGGGCCGGGTCGTGCAGACCAGCCCGGAGGACCTGCCGGGCGTGCTGGCGGACGAGTTCGTGGTCGTCGAGGCCGCGGGCGACGGACACGGGGACGGCTGGGATGCCGCGTAGCGGCCCGGGGCAGCACGGCACCGTCGGGAAGGACGTGGCTCTTGAGGAGTACGCGTCCGTCACCGTCCCGCACTCCCGGCTCACCGCGCACGACCTCCACGTGCTGAAGGCGACCAAGGCGGTGTCGGTCACCGACGGCCACCACGGCTACACGCTGAAGGCGCGGGCCACCAGTGGAGTGCTCCAGCTCGACCGGATCCGCCTGGTCCTCCGGCCCAAGTTCCCCGTCGAAGGAAAGCGGCTGATCGACTGGCTCTGCTACGCCAACAACCGGCCGGAGCCCGACGAGACGTTGCGGAACTGGCCTCTCGGCGCAGACGGGTACGCGGGGCTGGTGCCGACCGCCCTGCTTCACGAATGCCGCTTGTTGCTCCGGCGCGGACTGCGCAGAAACTACCTGCGCCGCGACCGCGTCGACACCGTCCTGAGGGGACGGCTCGACGTCGAAGCACAGGCGACACGGTGCTTCGGCGCGGTCGACCGGCTCCACCTCCGAACGTTCGAGTACGAGGAGGGCGGCTGGGAGAACCTGGTGTGCGGAGCCGCGCTGACCGTCGCCGCCCGACGGTCCACCGACCCGCAGCTGACCCGGTTGCTGCTCGACGCGGCGGCCGGCTTCCCCGCCCTCCGCCAGCCGATGGACGCCGTGCCCCTGCTCGCCCGGGGCCAGTACACCCGGCTGAACAGCCACTACCGGGGCGCCCACGCCTGGGCCAGATCCGTCCTCGGCGGCGGCGGGGTGTCCGACCTGCTGGATCCGTACGGCTTCGGCACCAAGAGCCTGCTGCTCAATCTGAACGTGCTGTGGGAGAAGGTGGTCAAACGGATGGCCTTCGACGCGGCGAACGACCTGGGCGGCAGGGCCGCGCGAAAGCAGGAAGGCAGCATCTTCACCCACGGAGGACACGGGAACAATCATCCGCCGTTCGTCCCGGACGTGTTGCTGGCCTTCCCCCGGCAGGCCGAGCAGCCAGCGGACACGCGCTTCCTCGTCGTGGACGCGAAGTACAAGAAATACGGGGAGAAGAACGTCGAAGCCGCGGACCGGCACCAGCTCCTCACCTACATCGCCGGCTACACCGACCCGAACTCAGCCCTGGCCTCGGTGGTCCACCCCTCACCGAACGCCGCCACCCGACGCGCCCTGAGGATCGAAGGCCCCCGCGGACCGCTGGGCGTCATCGAGGTGTTGGGCCTGGACACCCGCCTCGCTCCCAAGGATGCAGCCGGACCGCTCCGCGAGCTGATCGCGAAGTTCGCGGCTTCCGCCGCGGCCCGGGGCGCCGGCACGGGGCCAACCGTCACGGCGACGTGAACGAGTGAGGCCGCGGCGCGGTCAGCGGCCCCGCACATCAAGGGCTGGGAGTACGCGGAACCTGCCATTGCGAGAGGTCCGAGATGAACTCCTGGTAGGAACGATTCGTACCCTCAGGCGCCGAAAGCAGTCCATGAGTCAGGGCCGTGGAAGCGATCTGGGGACCGTCGCTCTCTCTGAAGCGTGGATTCGAGAAGAGCCCTTCGAGGTCCTCTTTGGGGGCCTGCCGACGCCCGCTGTCCTTTCCGCGCCATTTCTCCGGGATCTTCCACGAGGAACGGTAGAGCGGGAACGCCTTCGGGAAGAGCAGGAGCCACGCTTCGGACTCCGCAGCGGCCAGCGCATAGACGGAGGAGGACGCGGTGGCGGCCTTCGCCAGGGCGTGGGAGACGGCCGTGCGGGCGACGTCGTAGGCAGGTCCCGGGCAGGCGTCCATGTCCTCGTGGACGGCAATACCCACGAATTCACCGGACTTCGCTAACGCTTTGCCGCGCGCCTTGCCCACCAGTGTGTCCGCTGCCGCAAGCAGATCTGCGCCGGATTTCGCGCGCAGCCGCACCGGGTCGTTGATCTCGGTCAGGATGACGGCAGCCGCGAGGTCGGGACGGGCCGCCTTGATGAACGCGGCCAAAATTCGGCGGTCATTGGCGCTCTCTCCGGCGAGTACCACGACACCCCGGCTCCCGGACTTGGATATGCGCCGACGGCTCACAGCTCGTCCTCCGTCAAGTCGCCGCCGAGCACGCCGGAGAACCACAACTCACCGAGGGGCTGGTCACCCGTTTCCGCGACGATCTCCCTGATCTTTTCCGTCGACAGTGCGGGGATCACGGAAGCGCCGTCGTCTTCCCGGTCGCACACAATGAATTCGTTCGGCTTCAATCGGTCGACGAGCGCGGGCGAGTGGGTGGCGACGATGAATTGCGTGCGCTTCGACGCCTCCCTCATCCGCTCCACGATGAGTTCGAGGGCTTGTGGATGCAGACCGTGATCAATCTCTTCGACACACGTCAGGGCAGGCGGCTTGGGGTCGTAGAGCATGGCCAATAACCCGAGGAGACGCACCGTTCCGAAAGAGGCGTCAGCCAGCGGGGTGGCTCTGCGCAGACCGCGTTCATGGAGCACGACAGCGAGCCTGTCCGCGTAGCCACCGACCTGCTCGAATTCGATCGATTCCAGTTGCGGAAGAATACGGCGGGCATCTTGCGTCAGATGTTCCCAGCGTTTCTCGTCCGTACTGAGTTGGACGAGGAACGCCGCCAGGTTCTCGGCATGGGAGTCTAAGCGGCCGGCTCTTATCGAACGGAGGCGCGTCGGCTGTCGAGCGGCGGTGACGTCCACGTCGAAGACCCGGAAGGACGACAAGCGCTCGGCGACCCTGGCGACCTCCTCACCACCGTCCGACCGCCCCAGCCTGGGCAGGGTGGAAAGACCACTGCTCAGCCGCTGAATTCCGAAACTCCCGCCGTCGGAGACCCGACCGGCCCTCTCGTTCACCACGCGGGCCGCATCGCCAGAGATCGTGATGCGCCGCCCCCGTCCCTGGGTCCGCTTGAACGTGAAACTCTCCTGGCGTGACAGCGTGTAGGAGTCACGCTTGCCCGGCGTGGAACGCCGGCGAATCGTCAGCGAGTACTCGTCCGGTGCCTTGGCACTCGCATGCGTCGTCCAGTCCGCCTTGAGGCGGATCACCATCGACGTGGGCGGCTTGTCACCGCCCCAGAAACCCACCTCGTCGAACCCGCCGCGCTCGTCGAGCGCGGGCTGGAGGTCCGTCCGGATGATCGCGGCGAGGAAGTCGAACACCTTGAGGACATTCGACTTGCCCACACCGTTGGGGCCCACCAGGACGGTGAGCGGCCCCAGGGGGATGGTCACGTCTCGAAGACTGCGGAAGTTCTCGACGTGTAGTTCCAGAAGGCGGCCGGGCATGGGATGAACCTATCGGGTGGGAGATCACCTGGTGACACATATGCCCGGAGCTGGGGCAGCAATTCTGACGCGCTCTCGTGTTCGCAGCGTAGAGGCCGCGACTGACACATGGCCCGTCCCCGGTGATGAGTCCGTCTCCGCACGTGGTGCAGACGGTCCGCCGCGCTCACTGGTCCCGCCGATGGACACCGGTGACGGCGATCGCGCAGGCGGCGCACGCCCACACCGCGTAGACGGTCCAGGCTCTGCCGGTGGTCCAGGGGAAGGGGATCGGGGCGGTGGTCTCCGCGAGGCGGAGCCATGCGGGGAACGGCAGGTCGAGGATCGCCTGCGTCACGGCGAACGAGAGCCCGGCGGCCAACGCGCCGAAGACGGTGGTGACCACGGCGACGACGACCGCCTTGGCCACCATCACCGACCGGCGGGACGGGACCGCCGCGAACGTCGTCAGGACGGTGCCCGTGGCGTACTCGTCGACGATCGCGAGGGCGCCGACGGCGCTCATGGCGAGCGCCATGAGAAGGGCCGCGTTCGCGTTGAAGGCGCACCGAGCGTCACCCGCAGGCTGACCGGGGAGTTCGCCGCCCGCCCGACCGCGCCCCGCCGCAACGACAGGAACTCGGGCGCATCACCGACCGGGTGCAGCTCGTGGTCCTCGCGTCGAGGCGGGGCTGGTGGCCCGGTCGCACTGAGCGCCCTCGGTGGACGCAAGGGTTCCGTTAGGGCCTGGCCGGACCCGTCGGCTGGCGGCGCGCCTTGAACGCCTCGTACACCGCGTAGTAGTTGCTCTGCCCGTGCCCCAGGTCCACGGCCGCGCGGGCGATGTCGTGCATCAGGCGCGGGTGGTCGGCCCGGACGCCCTGTTCTTCGCTGGTGCGGACGATGTGGTCGAGGGCGGTGAGGTTCATCTCCAGGGTGCCGAGGTCGCCGGGGTAGTCGCCGCGGTCGAGGGCGGGGGCCGACTCGTGCAGGGAGGCCGGGGAGAGGACCGCGGGCGCGAACCAGCCGAGGGCGAGGTCGGCGAAGTCCGTCGCGCGGACGCCGGCGGACTCGACCAGGGCGGCGGCGTGGAGCCAGCCGTTCAGTTGGGCGTACATCATGCCGAGCAGGGCGGTGTTGTGGACGACCGCGAGACCGGGTTCGGTGCCGAGGTGGCGGGGGTCGCCGAGGGAGCGGAGGGTCGGGAGGTGGTCGTCGAAGGGGGCGCGGGGGCCGCTGTAGAGGAAGACCGCGCCTTCCTTGCCGACGAGGAACGGGGGCACCATGATCGCGCCGTCGAGATACGCGTACCCCCGCCCGGCCGCCCACGCCGCGGCTTCCCGCGCCTCCGCGGGCGTACCGGAGTTGAGGTTCACGATCACGCGCCCCGGCCCGGCCGGTGCCTCGGCGAGCGCCTCGTACATCGCGTCGTAGTCCTTGAGGCAGACGAGGGTGAGCGGGGCCGCGGCGACCGCGTCCGCGGCGGTGCCGGCGCGGTGGGCGCCGCGGGCCACGACCGCGTCCGCCTTCGCCGGGGTGCGGTTCCAGACGGTCAGCGGATGGCCGCGGTCGAGCAGGGCATCGGCGAGGGCGAGGCCCATCGGTCCCAGTCCGAGCAGGGAGACGGGGGCCGGGGAAATGGGGTTCGGGGAGTGGGGTGTTGTCATGGGGCGGACGCTAGGGCCTCACATCGGTGTGAAGGTCAAACGCGAGGACGGATGGTGACGCTCACATGCACATCGGTGACTTGTCCCGGCAGACCGGGGTCAGCCAGCGCCTGCTGCGCTACTACGAGGAACAGGGCCTGCTCGCACCGCGCCGCGGGTCCAGCGGGTACCGGGAGTACGACGAGCAGGACGTGGACACCGTCCGCGCCATCCGCATGCTGCTGGCCGCGGGGCTCGGCACCCGCACCATCGCGGAGCTGCTGCCGTGCACCGTCGACGACGGCGAGCACCTGGTGCCGGCGTGCTCCGGGCTCCTGCCCGACCTGCACCGCGAGCGCGAGCGGATCGACCGCGCCATGGCCGACCTGCTGACCGCGCGCACCGCGCTGGACGCGCTCATCGCCGTGACGCCCGAGGCCCGGTCGGACGGGGGCATCGTCTGCGTGGCAACCTGAACGGCCCACATAACCGCCATTCGGGTAGGAAGCTCGAATGGCGGATATTTATCCGGTTAGCTGTATTTCACGGTGTTACGTTCGCTTTCCCAGGGCTTCTTCTTCACCCGTCCCCGTGGAGGCGATCACGTCATGGCTGGAGACCGACCTCAGAGCACCGCCGCGCGGGCCGTCACCTCACGACGGCGCCTGCTGACCGTGGGCGCGCTGACCCCGGTGCTGGCGGGGACGGGCGGCGGCATCGCCACCGCCCTGACCAGGGCCGCGCCCACCGGAGGCGGCAGGGGCGGCCACGCCCTGGTGAAGCCGCTGCCCAGCAAGGAGTCCGACTGGACCGAGGTGGCCAAGGCGCTGGGGCGCGAGGGCAGCGTGCTGCGGGGCACGACGTACCACACCGCCTTCAACCGCGACGACCTCCACGTCGTCTCCTACGGCGTCAAGATCACCCCCGGGCTGGCGCTCGGCTCGCACGTCGGCTTCGTGCGGTACGAGGACGGCACCACGATGGTCATGGGCGACGTGGTGGTGACCGAACGCGAACTCCAGGGCGTGAGCGAAGCCTTCCACGCCAACGGGATCGGCCAGACCGCCATCCACAAGCACCTGCTCGCCCAGCGCCCGGACGTGTGGTGGACCCACGTCCACGGCCACGGCAAGGACGCGGTGGCCCTCGCCCGCGGCCTGCGCGCCGGCCTGGACCGCACGTCGACCCCGGACCAGCCCGTGCCGAGCCCGACGGACCCCGTCGACCTGGACACGGAAGGCATCGATGCCGCGCTGGGCATCAAGGGGTCGAGCGTGGACGGCATCTACAAGGCGGCCTTCATCCGCCGCGAGACGATCGTCGACGGACACCTGGTGCTGCCGCCGGGGCTGGGCTCGACCAGCGCGTTCGTCTTCCAGCCCCTGGGCGGCGGCCGGGCCGCGCTGCACGGCGACTGCGCCGTGATCGCCTCGGAGGTGGACGACGTGATCGGCGCGCTGCGACAGGGCCGCATCGACCTGGTCGAGTTGCACAACCACCACCTCCAGGACACGCCCCGGCTGTTCTTCATCCACTTCTGGGCGGTGGGTGACGCGGTGAAGATCGCGAAGGGGTTGCGGCGGACGGTGGACGTGACGAACGTGATGGCCCCGCCGAACGCGGGTGACAGGAAGCTCGACTGACACGGCCGAACAGCCGGGCCAGGGCGTCCCCTTCGGCCCGGCTGTTCCGTGTGCACACGGGCTCGCTGGGCTTCACGCCGCTACGGACGCGTCGTGATCACCCGGTCCGCCAGCACCTGTTGCATCAGGCCGGGCCTGATCCCAAGGCGGCGCATTTCCTCCAAGCGAACGTGGACGGTCCGTCAGCGCATCCATACACTCTGTGGGCCAGCCCGAACAACACGCTTGGGAGTGGCACGTGGAAGACGCATGGAATGCCGATCCACACGCACGGCTGGTCCGACTCATCGGCGTCGCGCCGTCGGAGCTGGGCACGACGGGCGGGAGTGACGGCTGCCCGGACATCTGGGAACTCGACAACGGCGACTTCGCGCTCATCGGCCGCGATCTCACAGCTGCCCATTCGGACGGCCTGCCCGATGACGCGGTGATCGGCAGCCGCGAGCGCCTCGTCGTCATCCCGCGCGTCACTCTTCTAGCGGCCAAGGACCAGATTCCGGATGCGTGACCTGCTCGAAGCCTCGCCCGGCGAGCGGTTGGGGCGGGATGCCTACCGCGCGGACTTCCGCAGCAGGGACTTCGCTGTGGATGGATACGACTCGTGGAAGCTGGAACGCCGTCAGCACTTCCGTGAGCCCGGCGACGCGAGCTGGAACGCCTTCGTCCGCGGCGAGTGGAAGGAAGCGTTGGAGCTCATCGAGGCCAATCGCCCCGAGTTGGTCGACCTGGCACGTCTCGCCGCGCGCCATCGGTGCCGGCTGTTGCGTGTTCGCGTCGTGGAGCAGCCCCTCACCCCGTACGTGCAGTGGGAACTGCATCTGCTGCGCGTGCGCGCCGAGTGCGGTGAGCTGATCCGCGTCATCGGCCCCGAGCACATCGGTGCCTACGAGCACGAGGGCCCGGTCCCGGAGGTGATCACGCTGAACGACGACACGGTGTACGAGATCCTCTACGACGCCGGAGGCACCGCCGCTGGAGGCGTGCGGCACCTCGACGCACAGTTGAGGGATCGCGTGGCGGAGCGCGTCGAGACGCTTTACGGGCTCGGCGAGGACATCGACACGTTCTTCGAGCGCGAAGTGGCACCTCTCGACCCTCCGACGGGTGACTGAGTCCCGCGAGGTGGTCGAATCCTCGCTCTCCGGCACGGCCCGCGACGTCGTGCAGGCCCGCGACGTGCGAGGCGGGATCCACTACCACCACGCTCCTGCGAACGTCACCACACGGCTGCCGGTGCCGTACCAACTCCCGATGCCCAGCAGGGGTTTCGTCAACCGCAGCGCCGAACGCGAGGCTCTTGACCGACTGCTCGACGACGGCTCTGCCGGCGTACGCGTGCTGTTGGTGACCGGCACGGCGGGAGTCGGCAAGACGTCCCTGGCCCTCCACTGGGCGCATGCCGTACGCGAGCACTTCCCGGACGGTCAGCTGTACGCGGACCTGCACGGCTACGGACCGCAGGCGCCGGTCCCGTACGAACGGGTCCTTGAAGGCTTCCTCCGGGCCCTCGGGGCCCCCGCGGACACGGTCCACACCGTCGGCGAGCACATGGCCGCGGCCTTCCGCTCGTGTCTCGCCGGTCGCAGGTTGCTGGTCGTGCTCGACAACGCCGCCAGTGCTTCACAGGTCAGACCCCTGCTGCCGGCAACGCCGGACTGCCTGGCCGTGGTCACCAGCAGGCGCCGACTGCCCGGTCTGGCGATCCGGGAAGGGGCGCGGCGGTTGCAGTTGGGCGTGCTCGACCAGGAGGACTCGGTCGCCCTGCTGCGCAGCGTCACCTCGGGCTACCGGGACGATGACGACACGGCTCACATGGCGGAACTCGCCACGCTGTGCGCATGCCTGCCGTTGGCGCTGAGGGTTGCCGCCGAGCGGGCGGCAGGTCGACCGTTGATGCACCTGGTGGATCTGCTCGACGAGTTGCGTGACGAGTCCGGTCGTTGGGAAGTCCTCTCCGCGGAGGACGACGAAGATTCCGAGGCGGTGCGTCCTGTGTTCGCGTGGTCCTATCGTGACGTGCCTCCGGCTGCTGCCCGGCTCTTCCGGTTGCTCGGGCTGCACCCCGGGCCGGACTTCAGCGACACGGCAGCGGCGGCACTCGCGGCAGTCGACGTCCGTACTGCCCGACGTCTGCTCGATGTGCTCATCGCTGCGCACATGGTCGAGCAGACCGCCTCCGACCGCTTCAGTCTGCACGACCTGCTGTGTGCCTATGCCGCCGACCAGGCGCGGTTGGAGCAGACCGCCCAGGAGCGCCAGGACGCCCTCCGCAGGGTGCTGACCTGGTACCTGCATGCCGCGGACGCGGTCCAGGCCAGCGTCGCACCGCAGGAACCCGGGTGGAACTGGTGCCCGCCGATGAAGGGGTGCCCGAGGCGTCGAGGTCTTCAGGGCCCACGGCGATCGCCGCGCCGAGGGCAACGCCCTTCGGCTCCTCGCCGCCGCAGAACTCGACGGCGGCGACGCGGACGCCTCTTTGGCGCACGCCGAGCAGGCGTGGCCATCGCGACCGGGATCCGCAGCGAAGCCGCCGAAGGCTACTGGCTGTTGGCCCTGGGCGATGCCCAACGTGCCACCGGACGCCCTGCCGAGGCCCTGGCCTCGTACGAACGCGCCGCCGCGCTTCAGGAGCGGCTGGGCGACCGGGCCCGCCCGGCCGCCGCATGGGACGGCCAGGGACGGACGCATCTGCAACTCGGTCGTGTGCAGGAAGCCGTCGACTGCCACCGCCGGTCGGTGGACGCCCATCGCGAACTCGGGCAGTCGTGGGGGACGGCGGGGGCACTGTTGCACCTGGCGGATGCGCTGGACCGGGCCGGGGCGGCGCAGGAGGCCACTGGCGCACGGGAAGACGCGGCCGAGTTGCTCGCGTCGTTCACCGATCCGCGTGCGGCGCGGCTACGTGAAGGCATCGCCGCGCGCCGGTGACCTCATGACGAGGTCACCCAGCAATCACGAACCGGCACGGGAACCGACTCCGTGACCCACAGCGGCCCGTCCCCGCACCGCATCCGCACGCCGTTCGCCTCGGTGGTGCTGGTCCGCAGCACACTGACCCACTTGCTCCGAACGGCCGCCAGCGGGCCCGGCACGGGGAACAGCCCGAAGCGGTAGGCCCGCACGAGGTCGTGGATCTCCAGGGCTGGTCGCCTCCAGTCGATGACCGCGGTCTCCGGGCCCATGGGTCCCTCGTACGACGCCTGCGAATCGTCCTGCGGCGTCCCCTCGAACCCTTCTGCCGCCAGAGCCAGCGCCTCCGGCAGCAGAGCCCGAATCGTGTCCCGCACCTGTGCGAAGACGGCGTCACCTTCCAGATCGTCCGGCAGGGGAACGCCACCGCGCTGTGCCACGATCCCACCGCTGTCGAACTCTTCGTCCATCCAGTGGACCGTCACCCCCGTCTCCGCATCGCCCTGCCGAACGGCCCAGTGAATCGGCATGGGTCCCCGGTGCCGAGGAAGGAGCGACGGATGCACGTTCAACACCCCGAGCCGTGGTGCACGCAGCACGGACGCGGGAAGTCGCCACGGAATGCCGTTGCAGACGACCACGTCAGGTCCGTATCCGGCGATGCTGAGCGCGAGGCCCTGCGGACCGTCCGGAGTCAGCAGATCGAGACCGGGCGGCAGCGCGTCCACCACTTCGTTCATGGTGGACGCACCCCGCGTTGCCGGGCACACGTACGCGACCGGGGTGTGGCCGGCCGTCTCACACGCCGCCTGGAGGTCCTCAAAGCCCTCAGCTCCGTAGGACATCAACACGACACGCATGCGTCAGCCTCCCCCACCATCATGGCGAGGCCATGTCGCAAAGGTGCGTGATCGCCCGAACAGCCCGCCGGAGCGGCATCGAGCGTCAGCCGCGGTCGCAGCCTGTGCCGTCGCCGTCGCGGTCCAGGTGGCGGCCGTAGCCCGGTTCGCCCTTTCTGACCGGGGCCGCGCCAGCGTTGCGGGCCGCGGTGCAGTTGTCGTAGTAGACGTTCGCGCCGGCGTCGCTGCGGTCTTCGGTGACGTCCGCCGGCGGGGCCGGGTCCGGGGCCTTCGCCGGTTTGGGGGGCTTCGGGGCCGTGACGTTCCTGGTGACGGTGACCGTGGGAGCCGGTTGGGGGGTTGCGGTGACCGTGGCCGTGGCCGTGGGGGCGACCGTGGCCGTGACCGTCGGGGCCGGGCTCGGCTTGGACGCTGCCGCGGGGGACTTGTCGTTCTCGGAGTCGCCCACGGCGCCGCAGCCGAAGCCGATGGACATCAGCAGGGCGCCGCCCGCCCAGATCCGCTTCATCTTCAGCAGGGGGCGGGGCGCCGGAGGCACGGGCGGTGGCGGTGGGGCGGGTGTGTACGGGTAGCTCAAGGTCCCCCCTTGGTGCAGATGTGCAGATTTCGTGAAGGGCCACCGTAGCGCTCAACCCGGGACCTTGCGGGCGAATCCGAGAACTTCGCGGAACCGGAGCCTCCCGGGCTACCTGAGCGGCAACGCGCCGATGACGGGCATGCGTACCGCTTCTTCGCGGTAGGCGGGGAGTCGGAGGACGAATGCATGGCCCAACCGAATGCACGGGGCGCCCGGTTATGCCGTCTCTCCTGTTGACACCTACCGAGGGGAACCCCTGTGTTCGACCGCACCACGGAAAAACGTCCGCCCACCGGCCGCCGGCGCCCCCGTACCCGTCGGGCCGCGCGGGGCGCCGCAGTGCTGATGGCCACCGCGGCTTGTGCGACCGCGACGACCGGGACCGCCGGGGCGATCGTCGGCGGAAAGGACTCGACCCAGCGGTACGGGTTCATGGTGTCCATACCGATGGCGAACGACAACGGGCACTGCGGCGGGTCGCTGATCGCCCCGCAGTGGGTCGTCACCGCCGCGCACTGCGTCGTACCGGATCCACAGGCGCCGGGGAGCAAGCCCACCGGCAAGGTCCGCATCGGCAGCGAGCAGCGGACCTCCGGGGGGACCGTGCGCACCATCGCGAAGACCGTGGCCCACCCGAAGTTCAACCCGGACGGCAGGAGGGCCCTGTACGACATCGCGCTCGTGAAGCTCGACCGGCCGGTCACCCAGAAGCCGGTGGGCATCGCCGCCAAGGCCGGGCCCGTGGGCACCGCGACCCGCGCCATCGGCTGGGGGACGACGAAGGACGACGCGTTCGTGCTGGCGCAGCGGCTTCAGCAGGTGGGGCTGCGCACCGTCCCGACGCGCGACTGCAAGGGCATCGGTGCGAAGACCGAGCTGTGCCAGCGGGGGCAGGTGGCCGGGACGATGGCGTGCGCGGGCGACTCGGGCGGGCCGCTGCTCCAACGCACCAGGGACGGCAAGCGGTGGGAGCTGATCGGCGCCACGTCCCGGGACGGCGACGGCGACGAGGCGTGCTCCACCGGGCCGGGGGTCTGGACGAACGTGCCGGCGTTCCGGGCGTGGATCGCGAAGAACGTGTCCTGAGCCGTACGGGGCTCAGCTGACCCTGCGCACCCGCCTCGGCGGCCACACCACCAGCAGCGCCCGGCCCGTCACCTGGTCGGTGTCGATGCAGCCGTACTCCCGGGAGTCGTGCGACACCCTGCCGTTGTCGCCCAGCACGAAGAGTCCTCCCGGGGGTACGGCGAGCGCGTGGCGGCGGTCGGCGAGGACCGTGTCACCGCCGACCGCCGCCACGCGCTTGACCAGCCGCCGGCGCCGATCGCCGGCCGCGGTGAAGACCACCACCTGGCCGCGGTCGGGAAAGCGCCGCGACAGCGCGGCCCGCCGGACCACCAGCAGTCGATCCCCGACGAGCAGCGTCGGCGCCATGGACTCCGTCGCCACGCGGACGAAGGACGTCGACCACAGGAGGGCGACGAGCGCGAGCGCCGGCGCGAGGAACGCGACGAGCGCGAGGAGGGCGGGGGCCGCGAGGCGCACGGGCTATCCGGGCAGCGCGAGGCGGAAGTCCGGGATGGCCCGGCCCGGGTCCTCGACCGGGAGCACCGCGGAGGCCCGCCGCACCTCGTACTTGACGTCGCCCAGCAGCACGTAGCCCGCGTCGTGCGCGGCGAACGGCTGCGGCAGCAGGGCTTCGTCGAAGTCCTCGGGGGTGACGACGTCCAGTTCCACGTACGACGCGGGCTCGGCGATGAAGCGGGTCAGCTCCAGCGGGAACCAGGCCGCGTCCGTCTTGAAGGAGTAGTGGACGCTCCCGCTGGGCGCGAAGTTCACGTACTCCGACGAGTCGTCCCGCGCGCTGTGGAAGTACGAGCGCAGGAACAGCTCCTCGCGCCCGCCGTTGAAGACGACCACCGCGCGCTGGAGCACCAGGCTGCACGCCACGTACGCGGCGGGCTCGGCGACGACGGGGTGGTCGACCAGGGCCATGAAGATGGTGTTGCCCTTGTTCAGGTAGTCCTCGTACACGGCGAGGGCTTCGCGTTCCATCTCGATGCCGTGGCGCTCCTGCCAGCGCACCAGCTCTTCGGTGGTCCACGCCGTGCTCGCGTTGAACACCTCGGACGCGCGCAGGTTGTCGAGGTACTTCTTCGGGTACGCGTCGGGGACCCCCCGGCCCGTCACCTGCTCGACCCGCTCGAAGATCTCGCCGTTGCCCAGCTTGACGCGCGCTTCGGCGGGGGCGGGCCCCGACCAGGTGACGACGAGTCCGCCGTCGAAGTACATGGGTGCGTCACCGCACTTCAGGTCGGCGTGCACGGGTCGGGCGAAGCCGATCCGCAGGCCCGTGAGGACGAGCGCCGCGCACGTCACGGCGAGGGCGGTGACAAGGACGATGAGCATGGTTCCTGCGCCTCCTGACGGTCGTGATCCCCCCTGGTCGGGGTCGGGATCGGCCGGGAGACGGGAGACCGGAGACGGCGAGGGACGCCTGGGAGGACCTGCCGTGGAGAAGGAGGATCGGCACCGGCCTCTCTCGGTGCGCCAAACCCCTCTCCTTCCACCGTAGCCATGGTCGTCGACCTCCGCATGTGTCACCCGAACGGCGTAATCACCGGGGTGGGCGGACGGGGGTCCTCCCACACTGGGAGGCGTCACGGGGCGGGCCAGCGCGAGACCCGGGAGGCCACCGTGCGGATCGACGTCCACGCCCACGTCTGGACCGACGACTACCTCGACCTGCTCGACCGCTACGGCAAGACGGACACCGCGACCCAGCGCGGCACCGGCGCCGGGCTCGGCGGCGAGCTGGACGCGCGCTTCGAGCTGATGGACTCGGTCGGGGTGACGCACCAGGTCCTCTCCCCCGCCCCGCAGTCGCCGCACTTCGCCGACCCCGAGCACGCGCTGCACGCGGCGCGGTTCGTGAACGACCAGTACGCGGAGGTGGTGCGGCGCTGGCCGGGGCGGTTCCTGGCGTTCGTCTCGCTGCCGCTGCCGCACGTCGACCTGGCGCTGGCGGAGCTGGCGCGCGGGCTGGACGAACTCGGGATGGTCGGCGCCTGCGCCACCACGACCGTGCTGGACCGGTCCATCGCCGACCCCGCCTTCGACCCGGTCTTCGCCGAGCTGGACCGCCGCGGGAGCGTGCTGTACGTCCACCCCTCGGGCGTCGGCGCCGGCTCCGAGCTGATCACCGAACACCGGCTGACCTGGTCGATCGGGGCGCCCATCGAGGACACCGTGGCGATCATGCGGCTGATCCTGGCGGGGGTGCCCAGCCGCCATCCGCGGATGCGGATCCTCGCGTCCCACCTCGGCGGCGCCCTGCCGATGCTGCTCCAGCGGGCGGACAACCAGGTCGGCTGGGAGGCGCCGGACACCCCCGAGAAGCCGTCCGCCGCGGCCCGTCGGATGTGGTTCGACAGCGTCGGGCACGGGCACGTACCCGCGCTGCGGGCCGCGGTGGAGTCCTTCGGGGCGGACCGGATCGTGCTGGGGACGGACTTTCCGTACGAGGCGGGCGACCTGTTCCGTACGGCCGTGACGTACGTCGAGCACTCCGGGCTGCCGGCCGACCAGGCGCGGCGGATCCTCGACACGAACGCGCCCGCGCTGCTCGGCCTCGCCGCGCTGTGACCCGTTGCACAACTGCCCTGACCTGGGCGTACGCCGTCTCCGGGGGCAAGGGCTAGAAGGTACGGTATAGGGCAGACCCGGGCAATGAGCCCTGCCGCCGCAGCCGCAGCCGCAGCCGCAGCCGCGCAACCGTAGCGCCCGGGCCCACCGACACCGCCGCGTCGCCCCGTCGAACGCCGGCCGTCACCCGCGACGGTCGGCGTCCCGCGTGCGCGGGCCCAGGGCGCGTGCCCGGGCACGTAGAGAGGAACCACCGCCGTGACCACCGCCTCCCGACGTCCGCCGACGGCGATCGCCGAGCGGAACGAGGGCAGCGGCGGCACCGGACAGAGCAGCGACGAGAGCGGCGGCGGGCTGCGGCGCGGGCTCGGCAAGCAGCAGATGGCACTGCTCGGGCTCGGCTCCGCCCTCGGGACGGGCCTCTTCCTGGGCGCCGGCGCGGCGATCTCCACCGCCGGCCCCGCCGTGCTGATCAGCTACGCCGCCGGCGCGCTGATCGCCCTCGTCGTGGCGTACGCGCTCGGCGAGATGGTCAGCGCGCTGCCCGTGCAGGGCTCCTTCGGCACGCTCGCCGGCCGCTACCTCGGGCCCTTCGCCGGGTTCTCGGTCCGCTGGATCTACTGGGTCGCGCTGATCGTCGGCATCGGCAGCGAGGTCGTGGCCGCCGCGATATATCTGCGCTTCTGGTGGCCCGAGGTGCCGCTGTGGCTGGCCGTGCTGGTCTTCGCGGCGGCCGTGACCGCGGTCAATCTGACCGGGGTCGCCACCTTCGGCACCGCGGAGTCCGTGCTGAGTGCGATCAAGGCGTTCGCCGTCGTCGCGTTCGTCGTCATCGGCGTCGTGCTGATCGTCTTCGGGCTGCCGGACCACCCGGCGACCGGGGTGTCCAACTGGACCGCGCACGGCGGCTTCGTCCCTTCAGGGGCGCTCTCGATCTGGCTGGTCATGGCGATCGTGCTGTTCAGCTTCGCGGGGATCGAACTCGTCGCCGTCACCGCGCCGGAGGCGAAGGAGCCCGGGTCCGCGCTGCGCACCGCCCTGCGCACCCTCGTCCTGCGGCTGGCCCTCTTCTACCTGGGGGCGATCGCCGTGATGCTCGCGGTGCTGCCGTGGACGCGGTACGCGCCGGGGCACTCCGCCGAGTCGAGCCCGTTCGTGACGATGTTCGCGGCGGCCGGGATCCCCGCGGCGGCGTCCGTCACCAACTTCGTGGTGCTGGTCACCGCGCTGTCGGCGGCGAACGCGAACCTGTACGCGGCCGGGCGGATGCTGCACTCGCTGGGCGACGACGGGCTCGCGCCGCGCGCGCTGGGCACCACGACCGGGCGGGGCGTGCCGCGCCGCGCCGTCCTCGTGACCTCGCTCGGCTTCCTGGCGACGGCCGGGCTCACCGCGCTGTTCGGGGCGCGGGTCTTCGCGGTGCTGATGTCGCTGGGCACGTTCGGCGTGATCGCGGTGTGGATCGTCATCCTGCTCACCCTGCTGGCGTTCCGGAAGGACGCGGGCCGGCCGGCGTCCACCCTGCGGCTGCGCGGCGGGACGCTGACCCCGCTGCTCGGGGTCGCGGCCCTGCTGTCCGTGTACGCGACGGGCGTCTTCGTGCCGGAGATGCGGCTGGCGTGCTACGTCGGCGGGCCGGCGCTGGTCGTGCTGGCGGTGGCGTACCGGGTGTTCGGGCGCCGCGGAGCGCGTGCGGCGCGGAGCCAGGGCCTGGCTTAGGGCACGGTGGAAGGTCCCGCGCGCACCCCTGTGCGTTTGGACGGAGCCCGCACACCCAAACCGCAGAGGATTCTCTGCACTGAACTCTTTGCAGAGGAGTCTCTGCAACATACGCTTCCGGCATGCCCGACGAGACCGCACGCACGCCGAGGCCCACCCGGCGCATCGACGCCCGCACCCTGCGCGGACTGGCCCATCCCCTCCGGATGAAGATCTTCGAACTGCTCACGCTGGACGGCCCCGCCAACGCCACCGGGCTCGCCGAACGCCTCGGCGAGAACACCGGCACCGTGAGCTGGCACCTGCGCCACCTCGCCGAACACGGCTTCATCGAGGAGGACGCCGGACGCGGCACCAAACGCGAGCGCTGGTGGCGCCGGGCGGACGTCACCAACGAGCTGAACACCGCCGACTTCCGCGACGACCCCGACTCGCGGGGCGCCTTCGGCGTCTATCTGCACGAACTGCTCCACCAGCTCTCCAACCGCGTCACGACGTACGTCAACGAGGACTGGGACGACGCGTGGCGCGAGGCCGGCACCGTCGCCGACTGGCTCGACCTGCGGCTCACCCCCGACCAGCTGAAGGCGCTCAACGCGGAGCTGGCGGCCGTCGTCGCCCGCCACACCCCCGCCCCGGACGCCGAGCCCGGCCCCGACGCGCTCCCCGTCGTGGTGCAGCTCCAGTCCTTCCCCCGCAAGGAGCAGAAGACCCGGGAGCGTAACGCCAAGGAGCACGGCACCGAGGAGCAGAGCCCCAAGGAGCGGGGCCCGGAGTGAGCGGGGCGACACGCGGCGGTCTGCTGCGCCGCCACCGCGACTTCCGCCTGCTGTGGTGCGGCGAGACCGCCGGCAAGTTCGGCGCGTCCGTCACCGGGGTGGCGATGCCGCTGGTCGCCGTCTCCACCCTGGACGCCAGCACCTTCGAGGTCGGTCTGCTGAGCGCCGGCGCCTGGGCGCCCTGGCTGCTCATCGGGCTGCCCGTCGGCGTCTGGGTGGACCGGCTGCGGCGCCGGCCGATCATGCTGGGCGCCGCCGCGGTCTCCCTCGTGCTCTTCGCCGTCGTGCCCGTCGCCGCCCGGCTGGGCCAGCTGAGCATGGGGCTGCTGCTCGCGGTCGCCCTGCTGACGGGCGCCGCGGCCGTGTTCTTCCAGACCGCGTACACCGCCTATCTGCCGAGCATCCTGAGGCCCGAGGACCAGCCGGAGGGCAACGCCAAGCTGCACGGCAGCGCGTCCGCCGCGCAGATCGCCGGTCTTGGCTCCGGCGGGCTGATCGCGCAGCTCGCGGGGGCCGTGAACGGGCTGTTCGCAAACGCCGCCACGTTCCTCGTCTCCCTGCTGTGCCTGGCCGGCATCCGCCACCGCGAGCCGCGCGCCACCGCCGCGGCCAGGGCGGGCCGCAGCGCCGGAACCCTCGTCGGCGACGTCCGCGCCGGGGTGCGGCTGATCGCGGGCGACCCCTGGTTCCGCACCCTCACCCTCTTCGGGGCCGCCTCCAACCTGGCCCTGATGGGGTACCAGTCGATCCAGGTGGACTTCCTGGTCCGGGAGGTGGGGTTGGCCCCCGGTACCGTCGGCACGCTCGTCGCGGCCACCAGCGCGGGCGGCGTGGCCGGCGCCTTCGTCGCCCGTCGGGTCGCCGACCGGATCGGCACGGCCCGCGCCATGCTGCTGTTCGAACTCGGCCTGCCCGGCTCCGCCCTGCTCATCCCGCTGACCGCGGGCGGGGCCGGGGTCCTCTTCTTCGTCACGGGCGGCTTCTTCGTCTCCGCGGGCGTCGTCGCCGGCAACGTCATCAAGTCCAGCTTCCAGCAGCGCTACTGCCCGCCGGAGCTGCTGGGCCGGCTGACCGCCACCGCGGCGTTCCTCAGTTACGGAACGATCCCGCTCGGCGCGCTGCTCGGCGGCACGCTCGGCACCGTCCTGGGCACCCGCGCGGCGGTCGCCGTCATGGCGGCGGGGGTCCCGCTCGCCGCGCTGATCCTCTTCTTCTCCCCGGTCCGCCGGGCACGGGACCTGCCGACGTCCCGCCGCCCGCCGGACGGCCCGGCCCCGGGCCCCCGTCACCGAGACGGACGCGGTCGGCCTGCTCGACTGGGCCCCGATGCGGGAGCATGACGACCTGTACGCCCCTCGTCCCCCGCGTCCCGTCCCTCGGCAAAAACGCCGCGCATTCGCCGATGAGTTCGAAACGCGCTCCCGGTCCACGCATTGCTGCCCCATCTCGCACCCACCCGGAGAACCGCATGCGGAAGATCTTCGCCAGTCTGTTCATCTCCCTCGACGGGGTCGTCGAAGCGCCCGACCAGTGGCACTTCCCGTACTTCGACGACGACATGGGCGCCGCCGTCGGCGCACTCCTCGAACGCAGCGACACCCTCCTGATCGGCCGCAGGACGTACGACAGCTTCGCCGGCGCCTGGCCGGACCGGGAGGCCGCCGGCGGCGAGGACCACGCCTTCGCCAAGCTGCTCGGCGACTCCCGCAAGATCGTGCTGTCCCGTCAGAAGCTGGACTTCCACTGGCGCAACTCGGAGCAGCTCGAAGGCGACTTCGCGACCTTCGTCACCGCGCTGAAGCAGGAGCCCGGCAAGGACATCAGCGTCAGCGGCTCCATCTCCGTCATCCGCCAGCTCATGGACGCCGGGCTGCTGGACGAGCTGCACCTGCTGGTGCACCCGATCGCGGTGCGCAAGGGGATGCGGCTCTTCGCCGAGGCCGACACCACGGTCCCGCTGAAGCTGCTGACGAACCAGCGGTTCGACAGCGGCGTGGTGTACCTGGTGTACGCACCGGCCACGGCGGCCGGCGACGCGACGTACGAGGACGCCAAGCAGCACCTGCCGTAGCGCCCGGGGCGCGTGCGGCAAGTCCGCGCGCGCTCGCCCGTGCTGTGGACGGAGCCGCCGTAATCCTGCGGGAGCATTGGCCACCACCGGGCCGAGGGCGCCATGATCGCCGAGTCGCCCACGGTGCCACCGCGCCCGCCAGGACAACGGCACACCCGTTGGGAAAAGTTCTTCGACCGAGGCAACCCGATCCGCCGCCCGACGTGTTCCTCCTACGTGGACGACGCAACACGAGCGCGACGAGGACGAGGACGGCGGGATGGGTTCCCTGGGCGGCAACGGCGACTTCGAGGCGTTCGTCGCCGCCCGCGGCCCGCGCCTGCTGAGGATCGCCTGGCTGCTCACCGGAGACGCGCACCTCGCGGAGGACCTGCTCCAGACGGTGCTGGCGAAGGTCTGGCCCAAGTGGGACAAGATCGCGCACGACCACCCCGAGGCGTACATCCGCGCCGCGCTGGTGAACACGCACACCTCCTGGTGGCGCCGGCGCTGGCGCGGCGAGGTCCCGCACGACGAGCTGCCCGAACTGCTCGGACGCCGGTCGGCGCAGGACCACGACCCGTACGCCTCCGTCGACCTGGAGCAGTCGCTGACCGCCGTCGTACGGGCGCTGCCGGCGCGCCAGCGGGCCGTGGTGGTGCTGCGGTACTTCGAGGACCTGAGCGTCGAGGAGACCGCGGCCACGCTCGGCTGCACCCCGGGCACGGTGAAGAGCCAGTCCGCCAAGGCGCTGCGCACCCTGCGGACGCTGCTGCCGTCCTCCGCCGTGGAGGAGGGCGGTGACTGCTATGCGCGGGCCTGACGAGGGCCGTTCGGCCCCGGACGGCGACGCGGCGGAGCAGGAGCTGCGCGTACTGCTGGAGCGGATCACTCCGCATCCGGTCGCGCCGGACGGGCGCCTGGGGCAGGTGCGGGAGCGCATCCAGCGCCGGCGGCGGCGCCGGATCGCGGGCGCCGCGCTGCTGACCGGTGTGCTGGTGGCGCTCTCCTCGACGCTGCTGCCCAGTGTCGTACGGCCCGAGAACGTCGAGGCGCGGCCGGCCGACCGGGCCGCGGCCTCCGCGAGCCCCGGCACCAGCGGAGCTCCGACCCCTCCTTCGGACCGGACCTCCCCCCCGGCTGTGGACCGGCCCACCAAGGAGCGCTACCCGCACCTGTCGGGGCTGGTGCTCCAGGTGCCCGCGGGCTGGCACAGCCTGGCCCTGCCCCCGCAGCCGAGGCTCGGCATGCGGCCCGAGACCTTCGTGTCGAACGTGCCGATCACCGCCCCGCCGCGGCCGTGCGACGGCGTGGGCTGGAAGCCCTGCCAGCCCGTGCAGGACCTGCCGCCCGACGGCGTCGTCATCACCTTCGTGCGCTGGCAGGTCGACACCCTCCCCGAGAAGGTGCTGCGCCACGGCGAGAAGCCGAAGGTCGACGACGTCGTGGACATCGAGTGCCAGGGGGCGGGCGGCTCGACCTCGTACTCCGCCTCGATCGGCAACGCGCCCGAGCCCGACACCATCGTCAGCGCCAACATCTGCCTGGGGGCCGACGTGCCCAAGAAGACCTTCGTGGACACCATGAACCTCATCGAGAACGCCACCTTCGTCGCGCCGGAGCGCGCCAAGCAGCCCGGGGGCAAGTAGTGACTCACATACGTCCCCACATACCCCTGCGCGCGGGCGCCGCGGTCGCGGTGGTCGCCGGGCTGCTGCTGGGCACGGCCGCGTGCAGCGCCGAGGAGCCCGCGGCCCCGGTCGCGAAGGCACCGGCCGGCGGCGCGTCCCCGAAACCCGCCGAAACGCCCGCCGCCACGCCCGCACCCCCCGCCGAACTGCCCGGCCTCGGGCCGCGCACCCGGGCGACCATAGGGGCCGAAGTGCAGCAGGTCGTCCTCGTCACCGGCGAGGGCAAGGACTCCAACCGCTCCCGGGTCAGGCTCTACGAGCGTCACCCCGACCTCGGTTGGCGCCCCGCCGCCGACGAGTGGGCGGGCCGCAACGGGCACAAGGGCTGGGCCGAGCGCCACGTACGGGGCGATCTGCGCACCCCCGTCGGCACGTACCGCCTGACCGACGCGGGAGGCAGGCTCGCGAACCCCGGCACCGCCCTCCCCTACGACCGCAACCGCGGCATCCTCTACACCGCCCGCGGCACGAACTTCGAGAACAAGCCCAAGGCCGGGGCCTTGGACTACATCGTCGCGATCAACTACAACCGCATCACGGGGCGCCCGCCGTACGACTTCTCCCGGCCCATGGGCGCCGCTCGGGGCGGCGGGATCTGGTTCCACGTCAGCCACCACGGCGGCACCGAAGGCTGCGTCGGGCTCCCCCGGGGCCAGATGAAGGAACTCCTGCGCAAGCTGAAGCCGGGCGCGAAGCCCGTGACCGTGATGGGTCCCGCGGAGTCCCTGGCCCGCTAGGGCCCCTGCTTTCAAGGCCCTCCGCCCGTCGCTACCGCGACGAGACCACCGACACACCGACACACCTCATGGAGGAACCCCTTGCGCTCCTCGCGCACCAGACGCCGGATATCCGTGCGCACCGCCGCCGCGACCGCCATCGCCGTGCTCGCGCCCTTCGCCCTCACCGCCTGCTCGTCCGACTCCGCGGACGGGAAGTCGGGCTCGGTCAAGGACGGCGGGAAGCCCGCCACCGTCGCCGTCACGCCCAACGGCAGTGGCGTGAAGGCCGGTCAGCCGGTCCAGGTGACGGCCAGCGGCGGCACGATCACCGCCGTCACCGTCACCGACGGCACGGGCGAGCCCCTCACCGGCACGCTGTCGAAGGGCGGCACGGTGTGGACCTCGGACCGCAAGGCGCTGCCGGGGAAGACGTACAAGGTCGCGGCGGAGACGAAGGGCTCCGGCGGCACCAAGGGCACCCAGGAGGCGTCCTTCACCACCGCGCAGGCCGCGAAGAAGAACAAGCTGGAGCTGTGGCCGACGGCGAAGACCGTCGGCGTCGGCCACCCGGTGTCGATCGTCTTTGACGAGCCCGTCACCAACAAGGCGGATGTGGAACGGCAGTTGAAGGTCACTGCCTCCACCAGGACCGAGGGCTCCTGGGGCTGGCTGAAGCACTACGACGGACGCGACCGGGTCGACTGGCGCCCCAAGGAGTACTGGAAGCCCGGCACCCAGGTCCGGCTGCAAGCGCTGCTGAACGGCACCGACTCCGGCGCCAAGGGCGGCTTCTTCGCCAAGGACTACGACAAGTCCTTCACCATCGGCGCCCACCAGGAGGTCAAGGTCGACCTCGACGCCAAGCGGCTCGACTTCGTACGGGCCGGGAAGCCGACGCGGACGATCCCTATCTCCGGCGGCGACCCCACCCCCGGCGCCGACAAGCGGTCCTGGAGCGGCACCAGCGTGCTGATGGCGAAGGCGGGCACGATCCGCATGACGTCGCAGTCCGTCGGCCTCGGCGACGCGTACGACAAGATGGTGGACTACTCGATGCACCTGACGTACTCCGGTGCGTACGCGCACGCGGCGCCGTGGAACGCGTCGTACTTCGGCAAGGCGAACAAGAGTTCCGGCTGCATCGGCATGAGCACCGCGAACGCCTCGTCCTTCTACCAGGACGTGCAGGTCGGCGACCCGTTCACGGTCACCGGCAAGGACGCCAAGGGCAAGGCACCGCTGGGCAACGGCTACAGCAACTGGAACCTGTCGTGGCCCGAGTGGCAGAAGCTGAGCGCGCTTGACTGATCCAGCCTCGCCGGCGTTCGAGGCGCTGGGGGTCCCCCAGCGCCTACACTCCGACGAGGCTGGCTGTACACGCGCGCGGGCCAGGGGGCGGCCGACTCGACCGCCCCCGACCCACCGCACCGCACGCCTCAGACGCGGTCGGCCGCCACCATGTCCGCGTCCGTGCGCGCGCGGACGACCAGCGCCGCCTTCTTGTCCGGGAAGACGACCTCGCCGGCCTCCCGGAACCCGGCCGCCGCGAAGGCCCGCAGCGAGGGGCCGTTGGTGACGTCCGGCTCGGCGACCACCCTGGTGCAGTCGGGGTCCACCGCGAGCAGCCCGTCCGCGAGCGCCCGCAGCAGCGCGCGGCCGAGGCCCTGGCCCGTGCGGTCGCGGTCCCCGATCGCGATGTGCACGCCGAGGTCGTGCGGGCGGTGCGGGTAGTGCTCGCCGAGCCGGTCCCGCAGCACCCGGTACACCTCGACGTACGCGAACTGCTCGCCGTCGAGGGCGACGAGGACGGGCAGGATCGCGTCCCCGGCGAGGTGCCCGGCGATCTCCTCCTGCCAGCGGTCCTTGGGCCACGCCTGGTGCCAGAAGGCGTCGATGTGGGGCGACTGCATCCAGCCGTGCACCAGGTCCAGGTCCGTGCCGTGGGAGCGGGCCACCCGGGCCGTCCAGCGCCCGTCGAGGCGGGGCAGCGGCGGTCCGGGCACGCCAGCGGCCGGGTCGGCGTCCGGCTGGCCGTCCTGGTGCGGGGACGTCATACGGCGGCCTCCTGGAGGGGGTTGGGGGCGTCGAGGTACACGGACTGGGCGTCGAGCGGGGCGAGGACCTCGTCGATGCCGTGCAGCCGGGTCAGCAGGTTGCCCTTGCACGGCAGGGTGTCCGCGGTCAGCCACCGCCGGGCCAGCCGGTCGCCGTCGGGCGCCGCGTCCGCGAGCGCGGGCAGCGCCTGCCACAGCCGGTCCGCGAGCACCGCGAGCAGGTCGCGCTCGTCGGCGAGGCCGTCGACGGCGAGGCAGCCGACGACGGACAGCGCCTGGTTGCGCAGCAGGTAGTACGAGAGCCGGTCGTCGACGAGGGCGTCCTCGACGACGGCGAGCGTGGACTCCCGCACCCCGAGCCGGTCGCGCAGCGCCGGCAGGTGGGACGCGGCCAGGTAGTAGCCCTGGTTGTCGCGGAACGCCGAGCCGGCGACCCGGCCCTGGGCGTCCAGCCGTACGAGGGTGTTCTGCTGGTGCGCCTCCAGGCCGATGCCGGTGGTGGCGTACAGGTGCAGCATGGGCACGAGGACCCGGTCGACGTAGTCGGCGGTCCACTGCTCGGCGGCGTCGGGGCCCTGCGCGGCGACGAGTTCCCCGAGGACGCTGCGGCCGAGGCCGGGCCGCGGCGCGACGAGCCCGACGAGGCAGCGCATCTGGGCGATGCCTTCGGGCGCTTCGCGGACGGCGACGTCAAGGCCGGTCACCTCGGGGCCGCCGGCGCGGCCGGGTTCGTCGACGGCGAGCCAGGCCGGGTCGCGGGTGATGGCGAAGCCGGGGTGGGCGCGGAAGGTGGCGTCCGCATGGCCGGCGTCGAGGAGCCGGTTGATCTCCAGGCCGCGCAGCAGTTCCGTACGGGTCGACTCGCGGCGGGAGTTGGTGAGCCGGAGCCCCAGCGACAGCTTCAGCATCACCGAGGTGTCCGGCCGGTACAGGGTGCGGACGCTGGAGGTGGGCCACCACTCGGGGCCCAGCTCGCCGAGGGGTTCGAGGGCGCCTGACGCCACCAGCGCCGCGATCCGCGGCCGGTGCAGGACGTCCCGCGCCTGCCAGGGGTGTGCGGGCACCAGGATCCGGCCGCCGACGTCGGGCCGGCCCGCGAGGTCGGCGAGCAGGTCGACGGTGTCCCGGCCGGCGAGCGAGGGCGCGCCGGCGACCGCGTCGTGGGAGACCACGGACGGGTCGGCGGCGAACCAGTGCAGCTTGAAGGAGCCGCGGAGTTCGGGCGAGAAGGCGGCCGTGTCGTGGTCGGAGATGCCGTCGCGGCTCTTGGGCGCCGGGTGGTTGAGGTGGCCCAGGAGCAGCGCCTGTTCCGCGTCGAGGAAGGCGTCCGTACCGGCCGGGGGCTCGGGCCGGGCACGCCGGTCGGCGATGAAGGTCGCCACCCGGCGTACGGACTCCGCGGTCCGCTCGACGAGGTCGGCGACCTCCGCGCTCGGGATCGTGCGGCCGGCGGCGACGGTGCGGGCCGCGGCCTCGGTGGACAGCAGCGCGACCGCGGTCACCGGGTCGGCGGTGGTGCCGAGCGGCCCGCCGGGACCCTCCAGGCGGACCGGGGCGAAGCGGTGCCAGCCCGTCGGGGAGCGGTGGGTGACCTCGGTGACCAGCGCGAGCCCCGCGGTGGGCAGCTCGACGCGCAGCGGGCCGGCCTCGACCTCGCGGCCGGTCTCCCGCAGCCAGCAGCGCAGCAGCGCTTCGACGTGGGCGTGTTCCGCGGCGCCGCGGGGGTCGAGTTCGTGCAGCGGGTCCGCGTGCCCGACCCCGGTCGTCGGTTCGGTGGTGACGGTCATGCGCCGCCCTCCTCGGCGAGCGGGTTGGGGTGGGTGCCGTTGGGGTACAGCGCGTGCCGCAGCGCCCGGTCGCCGTAGCGGGTGACCACGATCCGGTCGCGGTTCAGCCCGTACCGGGGGATCTGCGGGCTGAGCAGGTCGTACTCGGCGAACCTGCCCTCCAGGTCGGGGAAGCGACGGCGGAAGTCCCGCTGGAAGTCGAGGATGGTCTGCCGCACGAGCTGCCAGAACCGCTTCTCCGGTACGCCCAGCTGCGCCTCGCACAGCGGCGAGAGATAGCGGAAGTGGCCGACGAAGACCTGGTCGACGACGTGCTGTCGGATGACGGAGGGGTGCTTGCGGGGCAGCACGTGGTCGTGGCCGTCGGGCTCGGGGCCGCGCTCGGGCACGTCGGTGTAGGAGACGCAGACGTCGTCGACGAAGTCCTTCAGGTACAGCCGGGTCGGGACGTCGTTCTCGTCGTAGCCGATGAGGGTGTTCTGCCCGTGCGGGTTGAAGGTGACGCCGTACCGGTACAGCACGTGCATCAGCGGCACCAGGAGCACATCGAAGAGCTTGCGCAGCCACTCTTCCGGCCCCAGGCCGGAGGAGCGCACGAGTTCGGCGACGAAGGCGTCCCCGACGGCGTCGACGTGCAGCAGGGAGGCGAAGGTGCGCACCCGCTCGTTCTCGTCCTTGCGCTCCGAGACCGACTCGCGCCAGATGCAGCCCAGGGTCTCCAGGTGCTGGTAGGGCGCCTGGTCGAGCTTGGAGAGATAGGGGTGGTGCACGGTCACGGACGCGACTTCGCCGAGGAAGACGGTGCGGCACTCGCCGGTCAGGAAGGGGTCGCGCTCCACCAGGCCGCGCAGCCACTGGGTGACCACGGGCGCGCCCTTGGTGCAGTGCGGCGGTATGCCGCGCCACACCAGGGTGTTGAGGATCTTCAGCGGCAGTTTCACGTCGTACCGCTCGGGCGTGGTGACGTTCGCCATGGTCCGGATGGACTGGCCCGGCAGGTACGCGTCGGGGCTGTCGCCGAGCGGGACGATGCGGCGCTGCGCCACGTCGGAGGCGTGCAGGATCTGCACGGCGTGGTCCCACTGCCAGGGGTGGACGGGCATCCAGACGTACGCGTCGGGGTCGACGCCGGCGCCCTGGAGGACGGCGGTGAAGCGGGCCCGGGTGGCTTCGTCGAGTTCGCGCTCGACGATGGTGTGCTCGGACAGCTCGGAGGTGCCGCGGAACTCGGCGAGGCCGCGGTGCACGGCGACCCACTTGAGGGCGAGCGGCTGGGCGGCCTCGGGGGCGTACTTGCGCACGTCGGAGGCGGAGAAGCCGATCCTGCCCTTGTTGGCGACGAGCAGGTTGTGGCCGTGCATCCGGCACTCCAGCTCGGTGTGGCCGAGGGCGCGCAGCTCGGCGACGCTCTCGCCGCCGTGGGTGAGGCGGGCGGCGTCGACGGCGAGCGTGGCGGAGAGTTCGGTGAAGTAGGTGGCGACGGTGGAGGGGTCCGTGCCGAGGGTGGAGGCCGCTTCGAAGAGGAACTGCTGGGCGTCCCAGGCGGGTTCGGCGACGGAGTTGCCGAGCATGCTGGTGGCGGTGCGGGTGATGGACGCGGGGTCCACACGCAGCCAGCCGAAGGCGCCGACCGTGGCGGTGAAGGCGTACGTCGTACCGCTGTCGAGGTCGACGCGGTAGCCGCCGTCGCCGGTCTCGACCGTTTTGAGCATGTCCTCGAAGCACCATTCGCCGATCGCCTTGGCGAGGAGCTGGCGATTGGCCTCGCGCCAGGCGGCGGGGTCGGTGTCGGGGAGGTCGGGTACGGGGTGGTCGGGCATCGAGCGGCTCCGAGGTCGGGGTGATCACTGGGCACTACACAGAGGCTTGAGCAAGCCTTAGGTAAGCCTTGCCTAATGTGCAAGTACGACTTTCGGCCACCGCGTCTATCTGACGTCGCGTCAGATGATAATTGAGGTTAGCCTATCCAAACTCGCCCACCTGTGGTCTTGTCGTACTCGCGGTCCCGGCGGTCTCGCCGTGCCCAGCGGTCCTGTCGTGCCCGTGCGTCTCTGTGAGGTGTAGCCAGCAGTGGTGTCAGCCGTGCCGTCGAACGCCTCGTCCGCCCCGAACGCCCCGCAGTCCACGGGCTTTTCGGACTCACCCGTCTCACCCAGCTCACCGGGTGCACCCGTCTCACCGGGCTCGCGCGCGAAAGCGCTGCCGCAGCCGTCGCCACCGGCACGGCCCCGCGCCCCCTGGTGGACGTTCGCGCTCGTCAGCGCCGCGGGCGTGGTCATGACGCTCGACGTGACCGTGGTGAACATCGCACTCTTCGACATCGCGCGCGACCTCGACGCCGGCCTCGGCAAGGTGCAGTGGGTCATCTCCGCGTACTCCCTCGCCTTCGGCGCACTGCTGTTGACCGGCGGCGCGCTCTCGGACCGAGTGGGCCGACGGGCCGTCTTCGTCACCGGCACGGGCCTGTTCACCCTCGCCTCCGCGGCGTGCGGACTCGCCCCCGACGCGGCGACCCTGATCGTCGCCCGCTCCGTCCAAGGGCTGGGCGGCGCCTTGATGTTCGCCCCGGCACTGGCGCTGCTCGCGACGGTGTACGAGGACGAGGCGCGGCGGCGCGCGGCGATCGCGGCCTTCGCGGCGATCTCCTCGGGCGCCGGCGCCCTCGGCCCGGTCGTCGGCGGGGTCTTCGTCCAGGGCCCGGGCTGGCGCTGGATCTTCCTCGTCAACATCCCCATCGGCGTGCTGATCGTGGTGGGCGCGCTGGCCCGGATGCCGGAGTCCTCGGCGCGCGGCGCGACCGCGAGACGGGTCGACGTGCCCGGGGCGCTGCTCGCCGTCGGGGCACTGCTCGCCCTCCACTACCCCCTGGTCGCCGGTCCCGAGCAGGGCTGGACCACGCCGGGCGTCCTCGGCTCCGTGGTGGTCGGCCTCGCCCTCGTCGCCGCCCTGATCCGCAGCCAACGGCGCGGCGACGGCCTGCTGGACCTCGCGCTGCTGCGGGTCCGCGCCTTCTCCGGCGCCGCGGTGCTGGGCTTCCTGGCCCGGGTGGCGGGCCTCGGCTCGCTGGCGTTCATCACGCTGTGGTTGGCCACGGCGTACGCGTACTCCCCGCTGGAGACCGGGCTGCACCTGCTGCCGCTGACCGGGGGCCTGTTGGTCGTCGGCCTCTTCGTGGCCCGGCTGCAACGGGCCTTCCCGCCGCACGCCCTGGTCGCCGCCGGCTTCGCCCTCAAGGCGCTGGGCCTGCTCGCCCTCGCCGCGGCCGGCGGCGGCGCACCGCCGGCGGTCACCTTCGCCGGCCTGCTGCTGCTGGGCGCGGGCGGCGCCGTGGTCTTCCCGCCGCTGATGGGCATCGCCGTGGGCGCGGTCCCCGCGGACCGTACGGGCATGGCGTCCGGGCTGACGAACGCCTGCCTCCCGCTGGGCACGGCCGCGGGAGTCGCGGTCTTCGGCGCGGCGTTCTCGGCGCACCTGGCGGCGCGCCTGGGCCCGGACGAGGAGCTGCGCGCCGCGGTCGCCACGGCCCGCTTCGACCTGGTGCCGGAGGCGTCGCGGGCCGCGGCGCGGGACGCGTTCTCGGACGCCTTCACCACGGTGTGCCTGACGGCAGCGGTGGTGTGCGCGCTGGGGGTGCTGGCGGCCCGCACCCTGCGACCGTCGGCCGAAACGGGCTGAGCACCGGCCCGGGACCCCCTCCGCGGCCGGGGCACCCCCTATTACGCCCGGGCGCCCCCGTTGCCCTCTGCTGCGTCGCTGGTCGCTGCCATAAAGTGACGTCTCCACACCAGTTCACGCGACAGAGCATCTGTGAGGTACTTCCGAGCTATGCCGACCGAAACGTTTGAGTTCCAGGTTGAAGCGCGTCAGCTCCTCCAGTTGGTGATCCACTCGGTCTACTCGAACAAGGACGTCTTCCTGCGGGAACTCGTCTCCAACTCCTCCGACGCACTCGACAAGTTGCGCCTGGAGACGCTGCGGGACGACGCGCTCGACGTCGACGCGTCCGACCTGCACATCGAGATCGAGACCGACGAGGACGCCCGTACCGTCACGGTGCGGGACAACGGCATCGGCATGTCGTACGACGAGGTCACCCGACTCATCGGCACCATCGCGAACTCGGGCACGGCCACGTTCCTCAAGGAGCTGCGCGAGGCGCAGGACGCGGCCGGGGCGGACGGGCTGATCGGCCAGTTCGGCGTCGGCTTCTACGCCAGCTTCATGGTCGCGGACGAGGTCACCCTGGTGACCCGACGGGCCGGCGAGGCCCAGGGCACGCGCTGGACCTCGCGCGGCGAGAGCACGTACACCCTGGAATCCGTCGAGGACGCGCCCCAGGGCACCTCCGTCACGCTCCACTTGAAGCCCGCGGACCCCGAGAACCAGCTGCACGACTACACCGCCGCCTGGAAGGTGCGGGAGATCGTCAAGCGGTACTCGGACTTCATCACCTGGCCGATCCGGATGACGCCGAAGGCGGCCGTCGCAGCCGACGCCCCCGAAGGACAGGCCGCCGAGGCCGAGGCGGCGCCGGAACCCGAGACGCTGAACTCGATGAAGGCACTGTGGGCGCGCCCGCGCGACGAGGTGTCCGACGACGAGTACCACGAGCTGTACAAGCACATCAGCCACGACTGGCGCGACCCGCTGGAGATCGTCCGCCTCCAGGCCGAGGGCACCTTCGAGTACCAGGCCCTCCTCTTCGTCCCCTCGCACGCCCCGCACGACCTGTTCACCCGGGACTACCAGGGCGGCCTCCAGCTCTACGTGAAGCGCGTCTTCGTGATGGACGGCTGCAAGGAGCTGCTGCCGTCCTACCTGCGCTTCGTGAAGGGCATCGTGGACGCCCAGGACCTGTCGCTGAACGTCTCGCGCGAGATCCTGCAGCAGGACCGCCAGATCCGGATGATGCAGCGCCGGCTGACGAAGAAGGTCCTCGCCACGGTGAAGGACCTGCGCACCAAGGCGCCCGACGACTACGGCACGTTCTGGCGCGAGTTCGGCACGGTCCTCAAGGAGGGCCTGATCACCGACTCCGACAACCGGGACGCGATCCTCGCCGCGTGCTCCTTCGCGACCACGCACGACGCCGACGAGCCCACGACGCTCGCGGCGTACGTGGAGCGGATGAAGGACGGCCAGGACGACGTCTACTACATGACGGGCGAGTCCCGGCAGGCCATCGAGAACTCCCCGCACATGGAGGCGTTCCGCGCCAAGGGCATCGAGGTCCTGCTGCTCACCGACCCGGTGGACGAGGTGTGGGTCGACACGGTCGGCCCGTACGAGGGCAAGCAGCTCCGCTCCATCGCCAAGGGCCAGATCGACCTCGGCGACGACGAGCAGTCCGCCACGGACGAGGAGAAGGAGAAGAAGGAGAAGCAGGGCGAGGAGTACGCCGGCCTCCTGGGCTGGATGAGCGACCACCTCGCCGAGGACGTCAAGGAGGTCCGCCTCTCCGCCCGCCTCACCGTCTCCCCGGCGTGCGTGGTCGCCGACGCGAGCGACCTGACGCCCGCGCTGGAGAACATGTACCGGGCGATGGGCCAGGAGGTCCCGAAGACCAAGCGCATCCTCGAACTCAACCCGGAACACCAGCTGGTCCGCGCGCTCAAGCAGGCCCACGGCGACCGCGACGACCACACGACCCTGACGGAGACCGCCGAACTCCTCCACGCCCTCGCGGTCCTCGCGGAGGGCGGCCAGCCGAAGGACGCCGGCCGGTTCGTGAAGCTGGTCGCGGACCGGATGGAGCGGACGCTGTAGCGGTCCGCGGACGCCTCGACGACGGGCGGCGGCGCCCTGGGGGTGCCGCCGCCCGCTCGTGCCCGGGTCTCGGACGACGCGGGTCGATTCCGGTCGGTCCGCGCCGATCGGCGGTCCCGCCGGGGTGCGGGCCCTCTACCGTGGTGATCACGAACGTGTCCGTGCTGACGGGCGCAGGGGCCACCGAGCGAGGGCGTGGAAGCGTGGAGTTGGGCACTGATTGGCAGCAGCGGTCCGTGGTCGTGACGGGGGCGACGCGCGGGATCGGGCGGGGGATCGCGGAGCTGTTCGCGGCCCGCGGCGCGGCCGTGGCCGTCACCGGACGGAGCGACGAGGGCGCGCGGCGGACGGCATCCGACATCGCCGCCGCCACCGGTGGGCGGGTGATCGGGCTGGGTCTTGACCTGCGGGATCCGGACGCGATCGAGACGGTGGCCGAGGAGGTCCTGCGCCGGCACGGACACGTGGACGTGGTCTGTCCGAACGCGGGGATCTTCCCGGCCAAGCGGCTGCGGGAGATGACGGCCGCGGACGTCGACGACATGATGGCCGTCAACGTCCGCGGGTCGATCCTGGTGACGAAGGCGTTCCTGCCCGGCATGGAGCGCGCCGGGCACGGCCGGATCGTGTTGACGTCCTCCATCACCGGACCCCTCACCGGCTACGTCGGCTGGTCCCACTACGGGGCGAGCAAGGCCGGTCAGCTCGGGTTCATCCGCAGCGCGGCGCTGGAGTTGGCGCCGGCCGGAATCACCGTCAACGCGGTCCTGCCCGGCAACGTGCGCACCGAGAGCCTGGCGGAACTGGGCGAGGAGTACGAGCGGCAGATGACCGCGTCCATCCCGGTCGGCCGGCTGGGCGCGCCCGCGGACATCGCGCACGCGGTGGCGTTCCTCGCCTCCGACGGGGCGGCGTTCATCACCGGCCAGACCCTGACCGTCGACGGCGGTCAGACGCTCCCCGAATCCCTCGACTCCTTCGCCTGAGCCGCGCTCCCGCCGTGCGGCGGGCTGTGCTGTGGCGCCTGCGGCCCGTCTGTGGCTTGTCGCGCGGTTCCTCCCCCCTACGCCCAGAGGGCGTGGGGGGGGATCCCCAGCGCCCCTGACATCCCCACCGTTTCGCTTCGGAAGCATCGGTCCTCAGCGGGCCGGTGGAGACCAACGCTCCCGCAGGGAAACGGCGGCTACGTCCAGCGGGCACAAGGAAGCACGCGGGTCTCAGCCGCGCAGGGCCTCCGTGATCTGGCGGGTGGTCTGCGCGGCGACGCGGGGGTTGGTCACGGCGTAGGCCGTGTACGCGTTCAGTCCGGTCGCCAGGGCCCAGCCGCGGCCACGGGTCCAGGTCGCGTCGTCGACGCCGAGCGCGGTGCGGAACGCGGCCCGGCTGGTGGCGGACATCAGCGTGAAGGCGACGATCAGGTCGCGGGCCGGGTCGCCGGTGCCGAGTTCGCCGAAGTCGATGACAGCGCTGAGACGGCCGTCGACGGTCAGCAGGTTGCCGGTGTGGAAGTCGCCGTGGAACCAGACCGGAGGGCGGTCCCAGGCGGGGGCGGAGAGCGCCGCGTCCCACAGCGCGGTCATGGCCGCGGCGTCGAAGGCCCCGTCAGCCCGCGCGCCCTGCGTGACCCGGGCGATCGCGGCGCGCGTCGCACGGTCCCGGTCGGCGAGCGAACCGCCGCCCGTCAGGCCGTCGGGGGCGTCCGCCCCGGGTGCGTCCCGGAGCGCGGTGAGGAACCGCGCCAACTGGACGGCGGCCGGCGTCGAGTCGGCCAGCGCGTCGACGGTCGCCACCTCGCCGGGCAGCCAGCGGGAGACCGCCCACCGCCACGGGTAGCCGAAGTCGGGTTCGCCGACCGCGAGCGGCACGGGCACGGCCAGCGGCAGGTGCGGGGCGAGTGCGGGGAGCCACCGGGACTCCTTCGCCGCCTGGTCGATCGCGCCGTCGTGGCGGGGCAGCCGTACGGAGAGGTCGTCGCCCAGCCGGTAGATCACGTGATCCGAACCGGCCGGGTCGAGCAGGGTGAGGGGCAGTTCGGCCCACTGCGGGAACTGGGTGTCGACCAGACGCCTGGCCAGTGCGGCATCGATGCGGAACAGCCCCCGGGGTGGGCCCGCTCGGGCGGCGGGCGGTCGGGACCATCACAGTCCCCCGCCGGTCACCTGTCGACCGGATTTCTCCACCCCGCACACAGCGCGGAGGCCCGCAGGGCTCCGAACCCCGTGGACCTCCGGCACGCTTCGACGACTGGATCAGCCGCGCAGCACGCGGCCGTGCTTGTCGGTGCGGTCGCTGCTCGTGAGGAACAGGATGCCGTCGACGAGCGCCCAGATGCCCAGACCACCGCAGGTCAGCAGCTGCGCGACACCGACGCCGACGCTGCCGACGTAGAAGCGGCCGATGCCCAGACCGCCCAGGAGGATCTGGAGCACACCGGCGACGATCTTCGACTTGTCGGAGTACGGGCGGCCCTGCGGGTCGAAGCCGTAGGGAGCGTCGGGGGTGGGGACGGTCATGGGAGATCTCCTGGATCGAACAGATGGAACCGTACGCGAGCGGTAACGGTTGCGAGCGGTCGTGCAGATGGAGCGGGGTGCCGTCACCCGGAGCGCACTCCCGGTGTCAACACGGGAGGAAGCGCCGAAACGCGCGTCGTGAGAACCACGCCAAGACGTCGCCACATCGCCCCCCTGCGACGCAGGCAGCGTAAGGAGATGAACCCGAACAACGGAAGCCAGATGGGGTGATCGTGCCCTTACCGTGATAAATCACCGTGTGTTAAGGGAACTTATTTGGCTGGCCAGACGTCCCGGTCACATCACATTGCGGACGACGGTCCAGGCGACCGCGGTCGACAGCACCACGGCCTGGGTCCGGCGGCTCCACCGCGGACGCCACCGTCGGCCCCGCAGGCCCTCGACGGCCCAGTACGCCAGCAGTCCGAGCGCGAAGGGCGCCACGAGGAACAGGGCGCGGTTGTCGGCGAAGGAGGCGGCGACGTCGCCGTGCATCAGGTCGTACACCATGCGCGTGCCGCCGCACGCGGGGCACAACAGCCCCGTCACCAGCCGGAACGGACAGCGCGGCAGCCACTGCCCGCCCTCGTGCGGATTGGTGCCGTAGAGATAGGCCGCACCGGCCGCCCCGGCGACGAACACCGCGACCGGTGCCGTCGCCGGGTTGCGCCACACCCGCGCCAGGCGGTGTGCGGCGGGCCGGCGGAGGTCAGCCACGCAGCGGCCGTCCCTCGGAGTCGGTGGAGTTGGAGCCGGCGAGGATGAGGATGCCGTCGACGAGCGCCCAGATGCCGAGGCCGCCACAGGTCAGCAGCTGCGCGACGCCCATGCCGACGTTGCCCATGTAGAAGCGGCCGACGCCGAAGCTGCCGAGGGTGAGCTGGAGGACACCGGCGACGATCTTCGACTTCGAGGAGAACGGCCGGCCGTGGACGTCGTAGCCGTACGGGGCGTTGGGGTCGCCCGTGTACGTGCCCGGCGGGACGTACGCGACGGGCGGCGCCGTCGGGTAGCCCCCGGGGCCGGGCTGGCCGTACGCGCCCGGGCCGGGCTGCGGCGCGCCGAAGCCGGGCTGACCGCCCGGAGCGCCGGCACCGGCGGCGGGCCCCGGGCCGGGGTAGCCGTAGCCGGGCGGCGGAGGCGGGGTGTTGGGCGCCTGGGGCTGGGACGGGTTCTGCGGCTGGGACGGCTGCTCGGTCACGTTCCTGCTTCCGGTGAGCGGTGGCATCGGACGGGGGACACCCCCGTGGACACGAGACGGGCCACGGAGAGCGCGGGGACACCCCGTTCGTCATCTTGCAGGATGGAATGCCCATGGCGAAATCCTTTCGCCGGATGGCGCGGTCCGCGTGCGGTGCGGGTCCCTGCGCGTCCGGGCGAAGCCGCCGCCACCCTGCGGGAGCCGTTGGCCTCTGCGCCCCGGTGGTGCGTTACTCGCGCAGTTCCGCCCCTTGTGCCCCTGACATGCCCACCGTTGCCCTGCGGGAGCGTTGGCCTCTGCGGCCCGGTGGTGGGCTGGTCGCGCAGTTCCGCCCCCTCGGCCCCAGAGGGCGCTGGGGGGACCCCCAGCGCCCCTAAAAACCTTGCCCTCAGCCCGCAGACAAATGACAGGGGCAGCGCAACAGGTCGCGCTGAGGGTCCCCCCGTGCCCGCAGGGCACAGGTGGGGGCCCCACGCCCCTGGGCGTAGGTGGGGGTCCCCCCACGCCCCTGGGCGTAGGGGGCGGAACTGCGCGAACAGCCACGGACAGCCCGCAGAGGCCAGCCGTTCACGCAGGGCAACGGCGAGGTGGCCAAGGGGCTCGGGCAACTGCGCGACAAGCCCGCCACCGGGCCGCAGGCGCGACCACACCGCGCGCCGCACGGCGACGACACGCCCCGGCACGTCAGTCCGCCGCGCCCCGCGTCCGCCGCAGCAGCCACACCAGGTACGGCGCGCCGACCAGTGCGGTCACGATCCCCACCGGGATCTCCGTCGGCGCCAGCAGCGAACGCCCGATCGCGTCGGACGCGACGACGAGCACCGCCCCCAGCACCGCCGCCATCGGGATCATCCGGCGGCTGTTGCCTCCCACCAGCCGGCGCGCCAAGTGCGGTGCCACCAGCCCGACGAAGCCGACCGCGCCGACCGCCGCCGCCGTGCCCGCCGCGAGCACCGCGCCCGCGCCCAGCACCAACAGCCGGGCGCGGCTCAGCTCCAGGCCCAGCGCGCGCGGCAGTTCCTCGCCGAGCGCCAGCAGGTTCACCGGGCGGGCCGCCAGCACCAGCAGGACCGCGACCACCGCGGGCACCACCAGCCAGCCGAGCGCCGTGTAGTCCCGGGCGTACGTGCTGCCCGCCAGCCAGCTCAGCGACGCCGCGATGTTCATCTGCGCGCTGACGACCATGATGTTGACCAGGGCCATCGAGGTCGCCGCCGCGCCGATGCCGACGAGGACGACCCGCGTCGGGTCGAGCCCGGCGCGTCCGCCGCCGGAGCCGCGGGCGACCAGCATCACGAGCACCAGCATCAGCACGCCGCCGACCCCCGCCGCCGCCGGCAGCGCGATCGCCGGCGCGGAGGGCACGGCCACGATCAGGGTGACCGCGCCCAGCGACGCACCGCCCGTGACGCCCACGAGGTTCGGCTCCGCCAGCGGATTGCGGACCACGGACTGCACGGCGGCACCCGCGACGGCCAGACACGCACCGGCGAGCGCCGCCACCAGGATGCGCGGCACCCGGTACGACACGACCGCCTCGGTCACCTCGTTCGCGGAGCCGGTGAGCGCCGCGCCGAGTTGGCTCCAGCTCACCGACACGTCCCCGACCCGCAGCGACAGCGCCATGGCGACGCCGAGGGCGATCAGCCCGCCGCCGAGGGCGAGGGCGTACGTGGGGGTGCGCCGTTGGCCGGCGACCGCGACGGCGGCGCCGGTGTCCGCGTCCCCGGTGCTCACCTTGCGGGCGAGCAGCATGAAGATGGGCCCGCCGATCAGCGCGGTGACCACGCCGACCGGGAGTTCGGAGGCGTACACCGCCGACGGCGGCACCACCACCTGGCCCGCGGCGTCGGCGCCCAGCAGCACCGCGCAGGCCAGCAGCCCGGCCAGCGGCATCAGCAACACGTGCTTGCGCACGCCGAGTTGGCGCACGATGACGGGGGCGATGAGTCCCACGAAGCCGATCGGTCCGGCCAGGGACACCGCGGTCGCCGACAGCAGCACGGCCACCAGGAACGCGGCGGGCCGGATGCGTTCCACCCGTACGCCCATGGCCTGCGCGGTCTCGTCGCCGAGCGCCAGCAGGTCCAGCGGCCGGGCCAACAGCGGCGCCGCGCACGCGATGACGAGCACCACGGCGCCCGTGATCAGGGGCTTGTCCAACTCGGCCTGCATCAGGGTGCCGTTGCCCCAGAAGAACAGGCCGCGGGTCTTCTCCACGTCCATCATCTGGAGGAACTCGGCCCCGGCGGTCGCGGCGAGCGCGACCGTGGCGCCGGCGAGCAGCGTCCGCCCCGGCGTGAGGACCCCGCCGCTGCTCAGCAGGTAGACGACGCCGATGGCGAGCAGCCCGCCGATGAAGGCCGCGGCGCCGGAGGGCAGCGGCCCGAGGTCGAGGCCGACGTACGCGACGAGGACGACGGCGAAGTACGCGCCCGCGTTCACGCCGAGCGTGTCGGGCGCCGCCAGCGGATTGCGGGTGGCGCCCTGCACGAGCACGCCGGAGACCCCGACGGCGATGCCGACGACGAGCCCGGTGACGGTGCGCGGCAGCCGGCTGCCGAGGAGCACGTCCTCGGTGTGCTGGGTGCCGTCGCCGACGAGGTAGGCGAGGATGTCGCCGATGCCGACCCCGGACGACCCGAGCCCGAGGTGGACCACGGCGACCACGGCGAGGAGGACCCCGAGGCCGCCGCCCACCAGGGCGGCGGACGGCCGGCGCGGGCCGCGCGGACGGTCTTCCTTCGGGCTGGCGGGGAGCCGTACGGAGAGGGACATCAGACCTTCAGGGCCTTGCCGGTCTCGTCGAGGACGTGGAGCGCGGACAGCGGTCCGCCGAAGAGCCAGGTGCCCGGGTCGAGCGGGTTCACCCGGTTGTTCTTCACGAAGTCCAGGTTCTTCCACACCGGGTTCTTCGCGAAGACGCCGGTGAACGGGTTGTCGTTGGTGGCGGCGACGTAGAGGAAGGTGGCGCCCTTCGGCGCGGCGGTCAGCCCCTCGACGCCGACGGTGGTCATGCCCCAGGTGTCGCCCTTGTCCGTCCAGCCGTTCTTCAGGCCGGCGAGGTTGAGGACCTGGGCCGCGATGGCGTCGTTGTTGAGCATGCGGACGGACGCGGTGCCGTTGGCGGTGAAGCCCTGGCCGATCGTGTACGTCGTGCCGGCCTTGCCGGCCTTCTCCAGCCGGCCCTTGAGGTCGGCGGCGGCGGTGTCGATGCGCTTGATGACCTCGCCGGCCTCGTTCGTCTTGCCGACGGCCTTCGCCAGCTCGGTGAAGTTCTTCTTCATCGTGTCGAGCTGGGGCTGGGTGGTGTACGTGAACGACAGCACCGGCGCGATGTCCTGGAGCTGCTTGAGGTTCGACTTCGAGCGGTCGTTGTCGATGACGATCAGATCGGGCTTGAGGGCCCGGATCTTCTCCAGGCTGGGCTCGTTGCGGTTGCCGACGTCGGTCACGCCGGACGGCAGCTTCGCGCCCTTGGCGGTGATCCAGGTCTCGTACTGCTTGTTGTCGGCGTTGCCGGCCGGGGTGACGCCGAGGGCTATCAGCTCTTCGGTGTACGTCCACTCCAGGGCGACGACCTTGGTGGCCGGCTTCTCCAGCTTCACCTCGCCCTGCGCGGTGGCGATGCTTATCGCGCCGCTGCCGGTGTCCTTCTTGCCGTCCTTGTCGCCGCCCGCGGCGTCGCCGACCGACCCGGACTCGCCGCAACCGGCCACGACCAGCGTGAGGGCCACGGCGGCACTGCCCGTCGCGAGGGTGCGCACCAAATTCCGCATGGGGGTAACTCTCCTTGTGTGCTGGATGTACTGGGTCGGCCGTGGCCGTCAGGAGGTGTGCTGGGGTTCTTCCGTGCGCTGCGGGAAGCAGGCGAGGTAGCCCGTCGCCGGGTCGCGCACGACGTTCACCCGCAGCCCGAACGCCCGGTGTATGACCTCCGGCGTCAGCACCTCCTCGGGCGTGCCCGCGGCCGTGATCCCGCCGTCCGCCACGACCACGACGTCATCGGCGTACGCGGCGGCCTGCATCAGGTCGTGCAGCACGACCCCGCAGGCGATGTCGTGCTCCCGGGCCAGCCGGCGCACCACGTCCAGCACCTCGAACTGGTGCCGCATGTCCAGGTACGTGGTGGGCTCGTCGAGCAGCAGGACACCGGCGCGCTGCGCCAGCACCATCGCCAGCCAGGCGCGCTGCCGCTCGCCGCCGGACAGCTCGTCCAGCCGCCGCTCCACCAGCGGCGCGGCGTCCGTGACGGTCAGCGCCCAGTCGATCGCCTCGGTGTCCTCGGGCGTGTGCCGGGCGAGCGCGCCGCGGTGCGCGTACCGCCCGTGCCGTACGAGTTCGCGCACGGTCACGCCGGCGGGCGAGTGCGACGACTGCGGCAGGAAGGCGAGCCGCTGCGAAAGGGTGCGCCGCGAGAAGGACGCGAGCGGGGCGCCGTCCACGCTGACGTCGCCGCGCATCGGGGGCAGCAAACCGGCCACCGTGCGCAGCAGGGTGGACTTGCCGCAGCCGTTGGGCCCGACGAGGACGGTGATGCCGCCGGGCCGCAGCTCAAGACCCACTTCCGTGAGCACGGGGCGGCCCGCGTGCCCCACTTCCAGGTCTTTCGCCACCAGACGGGCATCGCCCATGGACACCACGTTCCTTCCGCATGGACGGTCTGACCGCGCCACCATACAACTTAGGCAAGCCACACCTAACGGACTTGGTGGATCCTGGACTGCGTCGTGGCCATGTCGTGAGGAGCTCTTGCCCTTGTCTTTCGGCCGTGAGGTGTCACACGGTGCCTGTGGGCCCTCCGCGGCCCGGTGGTGGGCCGAGTCACATCGGCCCGGCGCCTCCGTGGTTCACCGCCGCCCGCCGCACTCCCAGTCGTGGACCTCGATGTCCGCGTACCGGTCCGCCGTCAGGACGGCGCGGGCCGCGTCCGGGTTCGGAGCCCTGAGCAGCGTCGCAGTACCCAGCCAGGTGTCGCCGTCGTCGGACAGCAGCGGCCCGTACGCGATCAGCTCGTCCCGACGGGGCGGGTCGAGATCCACGGGCCGCCCCTCGCCGAGCCCGAGCACCAGGTACCGGTTGCCACCGCTGAGCCCACCGGGAAAGTCCCACATGGTGCGCCCCAGCATGTTGCGCCACCGGCGCAGCAGCACGTCCCGGTACGCACCGGCCTGGTAGTTGGGCTCGTCGAAGGCGAACGCACGGGCTGCGGCGGCATCGGGCAGATCGACGATGTGCACGCTTCCGGTGGGCGTCTCACCGTCGTCGGCGAAGGTCGGTCCGCGAGCGATCAGCTCCTTGGCGTACCGGTCCATGTAGGACCAGTGCTCCTCCAGCAACTCCTCGCGTAGTGGGAGGGAGCCCGGCCGGTCTCGGTGGTAACAGAAGTACTCCATGCCCACGGACCCTTCCGCACCACGAGCACGGTCTCAACCCGCTTTCGAGATGGAGCCCCGGTCACCTTGGGTGTGAGTGAGCAGGTGACCGGGGCCGGGAAGCGGGGAGACCAAGCCCGCTCCCCCGTCCCTCCCGGCCGGCCGGGGCAGGGCGGGCAGCCGGGAGGGGAACGGGACCCGCTGCCGCGGTGTGCCTTGCGTGCGGTGCGGCAGCGGGAGTCCTTTACTGTCCGATCAGGCTCATCAGGCTGAGGAGCATCAGCCCGAGACAGACCCCGACGGCCCCGAAGAACAACGCGACGGCGAAGCGCGTCATGTGCCCGTCGCCCCGGGCTCGGGGTACGGGGCCGGCGGCCCCCAGCGCACGGGCTCACGGTGGATCTCAGCAAACAGGTCGTGACCGGTGAGGCGGAGATGGAACTCCATCCACTCGTCCACGTCGTCATGCCCGTGACGCTCACCGCCTTCCGGAGGCGGCATCTGCGCACCGCACTCCGGTTTCCCGGTGATGCACACGGCGGACACGACGACGTCCTCAGCCAGGACCCGTACGGAGCGCCAGCCCTTGTACCGACCTCGCTCGATCATGGTGATCCTCCCGTGGAGGGTGGGGTGGGGGTGTTCGGTCCCGGCCGCCCAGGGCAGGGGCGTGCCCGTGGGCGACCGGGACCAGGGGAAGAGGGGACTGCGGTCCTCATCCCCACCGCTCGCGCGCACTTCACTCCAGCGCCAGGGAAACGCTGATGCGCGAAAGCGGAGTCGAGGGTGGTTACGGAGTGCGTCTGCTGCTGTATGCGTTCAATTCGGCGAGCGCGGACCCGAGCCGGTCGTCCAACGTCGCGGTACGGACGTGCTCGCGCCGCGCGTCCCACTCGCACCCGCCGTGCCGTGGGCGCAGCGCAACCAACGACCCGTAGACATCCATGACCACGCCGCACCGCTTCTCCACGGTGTCGTACGCGAGTGCGCCGACGATGAGGGTGCCGCCTTCATCTCCCGCTGCCGCCTGAACCACTGTCGGTGCGGGGACTGGCAATCGCGTCGTGTGGGTATTCAATGAGTGCCTGGTGGGGTTATCCATCGCTCGCTCCGGTACTCCGGTTTGACTCGCTCTTCTGCAATGAGAACGCGCGGAGCGTAGGCTCCGATAGCCGCACCAGTTGGACAGCGCCGCCTGTCCAAAGCACTTCGGAGGTTTGTTTGACCGTCGAAGCCGAGTCCGAGCGCCCGGACCCAACAGCCAGTCCTCTCGCGCACTTTGGCAACGAAGTCCGGATCGAGCGCGAGGCGCTGAACATGTCACGTCGCGACCTTGGCCAGCAGGCTCACTGCAGCCACTCACTGGTCGCCAAGATCGAGAATGGCGACAGGGTCCCGCAATTGGAATTCGCGGAGACCTGCGACCGGGTCTTCCCACACGCGCGCGGTCGGTTCGTCCGGATGTGGCCGTTGGCGCTTCGGTACGCGTTCCCGCCCTGGTTCCGCCGGTACGTCGAACTGGAATGGAAAGCCACCGTCGTGAGCATGTTTCACCCGCTGCTCATGCCTGGGTTGATCCAGACACGGAAGTACGCAACGGCCGTACTCAAAGAGGGTCGTCCAGAGAACTTGGAAGACTTGGTCACAGCTCGCCTCGAACGACAGCACATTCTGCAGCGAGACCAACCCGCCCGCCTCTGGCTTGTACTGCACGAACGCGCACTACGGAACATCGTTGGAGACAGAACGGTGATGCGGGAACAACTCACCCGCCTGCTGGAGCTTACCGAGCGGCCCACGCACCGCGTGCAGATCGTCCCCGACGACGGTCGGCAGCACGGCCCGATGGCGAGCCCGTTCGGGCTGCTGTCCTTCCGTGAGGGAGAAGACGTGGTGCATGTGGATGGGTTCCCTCGCGGCTACGTCCTGGCCGAACCGGCAGACGTTGCAGACGCCCGGGACGCCTATGATCTGCTGAAAACCATGGCCGCACCGCTGGACGAGACGGCAGAGCGGATCGTCTCCATTGTGAAGGACTGCTATTCACCATGAATCGTCCCGAACTTCCCTCAGAGACAGACTGGACCAGCTCCAGCTACAGCCAAGGCAACGGCGGCGAATGCGTCGAGTGGGCCCCGGCACACGCGTCCGCCACCGGCATAGTCGCCGTCCGCGACTCCAAGGCCCCGACCGGCCCCGTGCTGAACGTCCCCACCACCGCCTTCGCCACCTTCGTGGCCGGCATCAAGGACGGCACGGTCTAACGACCGCCCCCGCACCAACGCGAGAGTGCCCCGCCGAGCCAGCCACATGGACTCAGCGGGGCACCCTCGCTTTTGCGCCTCGCGCGAGTACGCCCGGCCCGCCGATGCAACGCACCGGGCTACGATCGGCCGAACGGGGAGGCGCCGCCTCAGGCGGTCCCTTTCGCCCTGAACGAGCAGCTACGAAAGGGCACCTCATGACATCACCCCCCGCTGGTTCAAGTCCTCCTACAGCAACAACGGCGGCGCATGCGTAGAGGTCGCCACGAACCTCACCGCCGAGCACGGCATCGTCCCCGTCCGCGACTCCAAAGCCCCGACCGGCCCCGTCCTGCACGTCCCCACCACTGCCTTCGCCACCTTCGTCGCCGGCATCAAGGACGGGTCCACCGCGGAGAGCACCACTCCGGTTTCGGGTTAGGGGCTGCCCTATAGCCTGGATGACTGCTGAATGAGTCGGGCGGGGACCTGGACGACACGGAGACCCCCGACCCCTCCCAACGAAGCGCGACCGCCATGAACTCGGTCGCGTTCAGGCCACAACCGCGCGACCGATCAGAGTGCCGATGTGCCCTTCCGTCGGTGCCGCCAACTCACGCACTTCCACTTCCCGGAAACCGGCCTTGAGCAGAAGGCTTTCCCACTTCCGGAGCGTGTAGCTGTACCGATAGGTGTACATCGCCTTGCCCGCGAATCCGCCCTTGTACATTCCTTGCGGCCCGTATGCGCCAGGAATGGCCGGCGGGTGGGCGAAGACGAGTACACCGCCCGGGTTCAGCCGGGCCGCGACGAGGGGGAGGAGCTTGGCCGGGTCGGTGAACCACACGGCGCCGAACATCGAGTAGATGGCGTCGTAGGTCTCCGCCGTCTCGGCCAGGTGGGAGAGCACTTCAGCACACACGAACTGGACCCCCATGGGCCCCCATCGTTCAGTGGTGTTCGCCACCATGACGGGCGACATGTCCACGCCGGTTGCCTTGACCCCCTGCTGGGCGAGGTACGCCAGGGCGCGGCCCGTGCCGCATCCGACTTCAAGGACGGACTCGGGTTCACCGAGAAGTTCGGGGCCGGGCCCGTGCCCGGCGTACTGCGTCCATCTGAAGACGGGTTCCGATTCGAACACGTCCTTCCGGGCGCTTTCGGCGTAGGTGTCCCAGAGTTCACGTTCGTTGTCGAGGTCGTGTCGTGCGGGCAACGGAGCGTCCTTCACGTGTCGGAGGTACCGCAGTGCTGCGCCCCCACCCTCCGGAGGGAGGGCAGGGGCAGGAACTGTAGCGCCGCTTCAGTGGCTGTCGGGCACCTTGTCGTTGCACGGCGAGCAGTCGGACGCGTCGGTCTCCCACAACTCGTCATCGACGGCGAATCCGGCTGCGCGGATCAGTTCGGCCGTGCGTGCCACGACGCCGTCACGGCGCCGCTCGATCAACGGCGCGTGGTGCTTGCACCGGCCGCCGTTGTGCGCGTCGCAGAGAGCGAAGTACAGGGGCGTGTCGAGAATGAGTTGATGGACACCGATGTCCACGGTGTACCCGACACCCATGTCCGTGCCAGGGTTCTCCATCGCGGTGACGACGTAGGAGACGCCCTGCCCCAGGATGCGCTCCGCCAGGCTGCGCACCGCCACGCTGTCCCGGAGGAGCAGACGAACCTCCCGCTCCCATAAATCGGCCACACCCGCATCGGTCACCAAGTGGGGAACGCGCTCCTCCAGAGCATTCAGGATGGTGCGCGGATCACGGGTCCGCGTCTGGACTGCTGTGCTCATTGTGCATGACCTCCTGCTGTGTGGAGTGGTGCACTGCGCTTACATGGGCCCGGCCGGCCAGGTCGTGGTAATGATCCCCCGGATATAGCGAGCATGGCGAAACTATGCGCGTTGTGGACTAAAAATCACCTCCGGAATTCCCATGCCCACCGAGTGAGCAACTCTCTGGCATCATCTCCGAAGACGGCATATGACTCATATCTGTTGAACCGGTCGAGGAGCGAACGAACATCCTTCGGATCTCTGAATACCGCTGCGCCCAGGTCTGCTTCAATGGTCGCCAAGCGATCGTCATACACCGTGAACGTACTGAGCGGAGTGCTGCTGAACTTCACACCTAGCGGCAGCACTCCGATCTTGATATTTGCCTGCCGAGAAAGGGAGGCAAGTCGGTCAATCTGCATGGCCATACCGTCAGGGGTTACGAGTGGATACCTTACGGCTTGCTCGGTGAGAATGAACGTGAAGCTCTTGAGTCGATCCAGCAGAACGGCTTGTCGTTCCAGTTTCATAGCCACAGCTTTGGCCTGTTGGGCGGGCGGCGCATCGACGATACTTTCCCTGACGTATTCCGGGGTCGCCAACAGGCCCGTGACCATGGACAGAAGAAAGTACCGGAAGTCTGTGGTAGCCGCCTCCACTCCTGCCAGCTCTAGCTGCTTCTTATCCAGCCCTTTGCGGTGCAGGGCCCTACGGCCCTGCCATTCCGTCTGAGTGATGCGAGCCAGCGCCATCACTTCGGCCGCAATAGCGGGAGAAACCCCTAGCCCCTTGAGGATCTGCTCGACATCCACGAGAGACGGACGAACTTTACTGCCCTCAATACGGCTGATCTTGGATTGCGACATGTTGCAACGCACGGCAAGCCGGACTCCTGAGAGTCCGGCTTGCTTGCGAAGATGCTTGAGCATGGCGGCCAGTTCCAGCCCAGACTGGCCAAGCTGATCAGGCTGGATGACCAACGTTCACGTACTCCTCGAACGGCACAGACTCCGCGATGGCGATGCGCTGGTACTCGACGAACGGGGAAACGTCCCCCTCGAATACCTCGCGGTTGATCTGAGTGCCGTCCGCCTCATAGTTCATGAGGACTACCTCGGACTGGTCGAACATCCAGAAGTCCTGGACTCCCTCAAGGGGGTTCGGCCGGTTGGTCACGTCGAGGATTCGGATGTTGTCGCCTGCCTGGACGTGCACCCCGTAGTAGCGGCTGAACTCGAACCGCAGATAGTCGGAGAGAGGTTGCGTCACGATGTGCACGCGGCCGTTGCGCTTCCCCTCGTTTCGCTGACGCGAGACGCGCTCGGTGTACGCGGAAGCCGTGTACGGAGTCGGTGATCGCCCCTCGCGGAAGGCGGAGAACTCTTCGGCTTCCTGCGGTACGAGGTACTGCGGGAGGGCTTCCAGCCGCCATGCCTCGTGCTTGATCTCAGCGAATCGGCGGCTCCAGCTCTCACCATCCAAGAGCACGTACAGCCTCCCTCATCGTCTCCTCCGGGATCTCCACGAGCCCTTCCCCCACCGGGGCGTCGAATGCCTGGGAAACGTCGCCCTGAACCAAGAACGATCCAGTCGGCGTGCGGTAGACGTTCGGGCAGTCTTCCCCTCCGCACGTGCCGTTTCCGTTGCCGGTAAGCCGGGTCAGTTCCTCACGAGCCATGACCGAACTCCCTTGTGGCTGGGACCGGACGGCCCCTGATGACCACGACCGTACGGGGGCGCCATCCGGGCGTCCATGCAGGGACGCGACTATGCGCGTTGTCGCATAAACCCGTACGCCCGGCAGTGGGCGGAGGGCGCCGGCCCGACTCCCCTGCGCTCATCAAGATGAGGTCGCGGACGTCGGGGTCCCCGGCGCTACTGCCCGCACCACCACGCCACCGCGTCCCGCAGGGACGTCGCGTCCGGGTGTTCGCTCGCCCAGGCCGCGTAGCCGTCGGGGCGGATCAGGAGTTCCATGTCGCGGGGCGACGGGCCGTCGCGCCAGTGGGCGTGGGTCACGGACGGGTGGTCGACCGGCGGCATGTGCGGGGGCGTCACCAGCACGAAGCCGCCCGTGCGCAGGAGTTCGTACAGGCGGCCCTCCGCGAGCGCCAGGTCCGGGATCCGGCGGCCCTCCAGCGCGTGCCCGCCCGACCGGCGCGGGTACGCGATGCCCAGGCCCGTCACCTGGGCCACCGCCCGCCGCGTCACCGGCGGCAACGCCCCCACGCCCGCCACCGCGAGCCGCGCAGCCCGCTGCGCCGGGGTGTGCGCCATCGCCATCCTTATGATCGCGCCACTGCTGCGGATCACCGCCCGGCCCACCGGATACCGCTCCCGCTGGTAGCTGTCGAGCAGCACCTGCGGATCGTCCGTCCGCCCCCGCAGCGCCGCCGTCAGCTTCCACGACAGGTTCGCCGCGTCCTGGATGCCGGTGTTCAGGCCCATCCCGCCCGCGGGCGAGTGGACGTGCGCCGCGTCGCCCGCCAGGAACACCCGCCCCCTGCGGTACGACGGCACCTGCCGCTCGTCGCAGTGGAAGCGGGAGATCCAGCGCGGCTCGCCCATCCCGTAGTCGGTGCCCAGCGCGCGCCGCGCGAGGGCGCGGATCTCTTCGAGGTCCACGGGCTCGTCGTCCGGCGGCTGGTGCGCCCGGTCCCAACCCATGACCCGGTACCAGCCGTCGCCGAAGGGCAGGACCAGCGCGATGGTGTCGCCGTCGGTGTTCACCGCCAGCATTCCTTCCGGCGCCTCGTCGAGCCGTACGTCCGCGAGCACCATCGACCGGATCACCGAGCCGCCGGGGAAGGGCAGTCCGAGCGCCCGGCGGACGGTGCTGCGCGCGCCGTCCGCGCCGACGAGGTAGCGCGCGGTCAGCTCGGCGTCGTCGGCCGTGCGGGCGGCGACCGCCCCGCGCCCGTCGTGCCGCAGCTCCGTGACCTCCGTGCCGTACCGGATGTCCGCGCCCGCCTCGCGCGCCCGCTGCTCCAGGACGCGTTCCACCTCGTACTGCGGGGTGATCAGCAGGTACGGGAAGCGGGTCCGCAGCCGCGAGAGGTCCACGGTCAGCCAGCGGAAGGGGCGGAAGCCGGTCACCGTGTGCCCGGTCGCGACCAGTTCCTCCGCGACGCCGCGCGCGTCCAGCAGCTCCAGGGTGCGGGCGTGCACGCCGAACGCGCGGGTCAGATTGCTCAGGCCGGGCGGGCGGCGCTCGACGAGGACGGTCCGTACGCCCGCGGCGGCGAGGTCGCCCGCGAGCATCAGCCCGGTCGGCCCGGCGCCCACGACGATGACCTCCGCGTCGAGATCGGGTTCCGGTCCGGATGCGGGATCGCGGTCTTCGGCAGGGGGATGACTTGTCGTCATATACGGCCTCCGGTACGCGCACTGGTACAGGCACTGACAGGCGCGAGTCTGCCAGCCGCCGCCCTCCGGGGCCGGAGGTAGCATCGGGCGACGCGCCGCCGGCGTGGCGGACGCAGAGGCGAACGTGGGGGACGGGGAGTGCGGCTGAGGGTCCCGGTGGGCGCCGACGCGGACCGGTGGATCTCGCGCGAGGGCTGTCGTCGCGTCCTCCTCGTCGTGCACAACGTCACCGCGGCGACCCGGCTGCTGGACGTCCTCCCGCTCTTCAACGGCGATTCGCGGGTGCAGCTCCTGGTCACGTGCACGGGGTCCTCGCCGTTCCAGGGCGGGGTGTCGGAGCTGCTCGCCGGGACGGGGCTGCCGGTGCTCCCGTGGGAGCAGGCCGTGGACACTCCGGTGGACCTGGCCGTCTCGGCGAGTTACGGCGGTGAACTCCACCTGTTGCGAGGGGAGTTGGCGGTCCTCTCGCACGGCGTTGGATACAATAAGAGGCTGGCAACGCCAGGACGCCAGGACGCCAGGACGCCAGGACGCCAGGACGCCAGGACGCCAGGACGCCAGGACGCCAGGACGCCGCGCCCGTGTTCGGGCTCGCGCCCGAGTGGCTGCTCCATCAGGGTCGGCCCCTCGCCGCCGCGACCGTGCTGTCCCACCCCGAGCAGCTCGCCCGGCTGACCGCCGCCTGCCCCGAGGCCGCGCCCACCGCCGTCCTCGCCGGTGACCCCTGCTACGACCGCATCCTCGCCGCGCTCCCGCACCGGGACCGCTTCCGCCGCGCCCTCGGCGTCGCCCCGCACCAAAGGCTCGTCGTCCTCAACTCGACCTGGTCCACCCGCGGGCTCCTCAACGACGCGCTGCCCCGACTGCTGCCGCGGCTCGCCTCCGAACTGCCCGCCGACGAGTACCGCACCGCCGCCGTCCTGCACCCCAACATCTGGTACGGCCACGGGCCCGGCCAGGTGCGGGCCTGGCTGGACCGGGCGCGCCGGGCCGGGCTGGTCACCGTCCCGCCGCTGGACGCCTGGCGGCAGGCGGTCGTCGCGGCGGACTGCGTCATCGGCGACCACGGCAGCGTCACGTACTACGCCGCCGCCATCGGCACCCCCGTCCTCCTCGGCGCCTTCCCGTCCGACGACGACACCGGCGCGGACTCCGCGCTCGACCCCGCGTCACCGGTCGCCGCGCTCGGCCGCACCGCGCCCGTGCTGCGCCACCCCGGCCGCGCCGGCGACCTGCGGGCCCAGATCGACCGGGCGATCGACACCCACGCGCCGGACCGCTACGCCGAACTCGCCGCGCTGACCAGCTCCGTGCCCGGCGAGTCCGCGGCCCGGCTGCGCCGCCTCTTCTACGGCCTGCTGAAACTCCCCGAGCCCGGACACGGCCCCGCACTGCTCGACCCGCTGCCGCTGCCCGCGTACGAGCCGGCCGCACGCACCGCGCCCGTAAGGGTGTTGACCCGGCTCCTGGGGACGGACCCGGCGCGCGTCGCCGTCGTCCGGCACCCCGAGACCGGGCCGGACGACCCGATCGGGGACGTCGACGACGACGCGGACGCCGTGCACACCGCAGCGCACGAGGACACTCAGGACCCGGGCCGGCTGCGGGTGGCGGACGTGATCGTGCGGCACGGCCCGGGGGACGACCCGCGCGTCGGCCCGCCCGCCGCGTGGACGGCGGAGGTGCTGGCGCGCCACCCGCACTGCCGGCTCGCGGTCTGGGTCGACGGCCCGGACCGCTGTGTCGTACGGACCAGGTCGGGCCGGCTCGTACGGCTGCGCGCGCAGCCGGGCGCGGACGGCCGGGCCGCGCTGACGGACCCGGCCGCGTACGCGTCGGCGCTGTACGGCTGGCTGGTGGTGCAGGGCGCTTCGGCGCTGCCGGCATGGCTGGTCGTGGTGACGGGCGGCGCCCACCACCAGGTCGCGGTGGAGCACGCCCCGCGCTAGGTCGCGGCGGGGGCGCCGTGGGTTTCCGGTGCGGCTGGACGAATCCACCGTTTCCCGCGGGAGCGTTGGTCCCTGCGGGTGCGTTGTGGTTGTTCGCGCAGTTCCTCCCCCCACACCCTCTGGGTGTGGGGGGAGGAACTGCGCGACAAGCTACAGACGGCCCGCAGACGCCGTAACGCAGCCCGCCGCACGGCGAAACCGCGCCCGCCGCGCCTCCGTCCAGGCCGCACAGGGACGCGCGGGACTCCCTGGACGTGCCCTAAGGCGTATCCGTCAGCTCCACCAGGCGCGCGCGGATCGCGGCCAGGGAGCCGTACGAGCCGTAGTCGTCGGCCTGCTCGTACAGCCGCTCGGCGGCCGTCAGGTCGGCGCGTTCGGCCGCCGGGTCGTCGAGGCGGCGGGCGCAGCGGGCACGCAGATACGCGGCGTCGGCGAGTTGGAGGGCGGCGCCCTCCTGCGTCATCACGTCGACGGCGCGGTCCAGGCAGACGCGGGCCAACTCCGGTTCATCGGCGTCGAGTTGGGTTTCGCCGAGGCTCATGTAGACGCGGCCCTCGTTGTAGCGGTCGGGGGCGTCGAGGTCGCGGAAGGCGGCGAGCGCGGTGTGCAGACGGCGTACGGCCTCGGTGTGGCGGCCCTGGCCGCGCAGGGCGCGGCCGATGTGGTGGGCCAGGATGGCGCGGGCGCGCGGCACGTCCTGTTCGCCGTCGTCGCCGGGTCGGATGTCGGCGAGGGCGCTCAGTGCGGCCTCGAAGCACGCCTCGGCCTCGGACCAGCACCAGGTGCGCAGCCGCAGCAGGCCCGTCACCTCCAGCGCGGTGGCCCGGCCCCGGTGGTGGCCGGCCCGTTCTTCCGCGGCGAGGGCCTGCGCCAGGTCGGCCTCGGCGTCCTCCGGCCGTCCGAGGCCCATGTGGGCGAAGGCGAGTTGGACGAGGACGCGTCCCTCGGCGCGGGGGTCACCGGCGCCGTCCTCGGCGCAGCGGCGGGCGGCGGCGACGCCCAGCACGTGGGTGTCGACCCACTGTTCGTGGAAGCCGAGCCGCAGGTGCAGGCCCCACGTCGCCTCGCAGAGCTGCCACACGAGGTCGTCCAGGCCCCAGTGGTCGGCGGCGCGCACGGCGGCGGCGAGGTTGTCGCGTTCGCGCGCCAGGGCGTCGAGCGCGTCCCGGGCGCTGCCGGGCTCCGCCGCGTCGCGCGCCGGGCGCAGATACGCCGGGCCCAGGCGCCAGCGCGCCGGGATGACCCGGTGGTCGGCGGCGACGGCGAAGCCGAGCCAGTGGCGGACGGAGCGGCCCACGGCGGCGGCGACGGCCCGGTGGCCGTCCACGTCCTCCGCCTTGCGGCGGGCGTGGTCGCGGACGAGGTCGTGGTAGCGGTAGCGCTCCTCGGCGACCTCTTCGACCAGGTGCAGCCGGGCGAGTCGGTCCAGCAGGGCCCGGGCCGTGGGCTCGTCGACGTCGGCGGCGCGGGCCGCCAGCGGCACGGTGATCGCGGGCCACGGCCAGACGGCGACGAGCCGGTACAGGCGGGCGGCGACGGGGTCGAGTTCGCCGTAGCTGACGTCGTGGGCGCGGTGGACGGCGCCGCGGGGCGTGCCGTCGACGGCGTCGTCGTCGGCGCCCATCGTTCCCCCTCCCCCGCCCGCGGCCAGTTGCCGGGCGACCGTCTCCCACGTCAGATGGGTGCGGGCCGCGACGTGCGCGCCCGTCGTGCACAGGGCGAGCGGTACGCCGCCGCAGTCCGCGGCGACCGCACGGGTGCTGGTCTCGCTGCCCGCCATGCGGTCGGCGCCGACGATCCGGGCCAGCAGCCGCAGCGAGTCGGCGGCGTCGAGCGGCGGGAGGGTGCGGGCGACCGCGCCCAGGTCGCGGACGAGGCCGTGCGGGCGCAGCCGGCTGGTGACCAGCACCAGGCAGTGCGGGGACGCCGGCAGCAGGGGCTCGACCTGGGCGTCGGAGTGGGCGTTGTCGAGGACGACGAGCAGCCGGCGGTCGGCGGTGCGGTCGCGGTACAGCGCGGTCTGCCGGTGTTCGTCGGCGGGCGTCCGCTCCGGAGGCACGCCGAGCGCGGCCAGGAAGCGGACGAGGGCGTCCGAGGGCCGCAGCGCGCCCGTGCCGGAGGCGCCGGCGAGGTCCACGTACAACTGTCCGTCGGGGAAGCGGTCCTTGAGCAGATGGGCGCAGTGGACGGCGGTGGCGCTCTTGCCGATGCCGCCGGGGCCGGACAGGACGACGACCTTGGGCGCCCCGCCGCCCGCCGTGGCGTCGGCGGCTTCCGCGAGCCCGGTGACGTCCGCGATGAGCGCTTCGCGGTCGGTGAAGACGGCGGTGGACGGGGGAAGCATCCGGGGTCGTACGGCCCCGGGGCCAGCGGTCTCCGGCCGCCGGGCCGCCAGGTGCTCGGCTTCGGCGACCCACGCGCGGACCTCGCGGGCGAAATCGGGCGAGCGCCGCGCGTACGCAGCGAGGTCGTCGGCGAGCGCCCGCCGCTCCTCCTCGGTGACGGGCAGCGCACCGTCGCCGTCCGCCGCGGCGGGCTCCGCGCCGCGGGCCCGGCGCCACAGTCCGGCCAGCGCCTCCGCGCTGCGCCGCCCCACTTCGCCGCCCGCGCCCGCGACCACCCCGGACGTGGCCGTGCTGACGGCCGCCAACACCACCGACACGAACGGTTCCACCGGTCCACCACCCCCCATGCGCCGTGCCGCACACGATAGCGGCGCCCCCGGGACGGGCCGGGGCGGCGCGGAGGCCGGCGCTGCCGTTGGCGTGATATCACGGCCGGGTCGGCTCGTTCCTGCGGTGTAGACCACTTAAGGTTTCAACCCACGGCGGAACGACGGGAGTTGATCCATGGGTCATGGCGAGCAGGCGGGCGGGCCGGCGCACGACCGCATCGACACGAAGCGGGCCCACTCGGCACGGATCTACGACTACGTGATCGGCGGCAAGGATCACTACCAGGTGGACGTCGACGCCGGCGAGGCGATGATGAAGGGGTGGCCGTCGCTGCGGGTCAGCATGCGGCAGAACCGCCTCTTCATGCAGCGGGCCGCCCGCCATCTGGCGCGGGAGGCGGGGGTGCGCCAGTTCCTGGACATCGGTACGGGCCTGCCGACGTCGCCCAATCTGCACGAGGTCGTCCAGCGGGAGCAGCCGGACGCGTCGGTCGTGTACGTGGACAACGACCCGATCGTGCTGGCGCACGCGGAGGCGCTGCTGACCAGCGCGCCGCCGGGGCGCACCGCGTACCTCGACGCCGACATGCGCGAGCCCGAATCGATCCTCGAATCGCCGGTGTTCCGGGAGCTGCTGGATCTGGAGCAGCCCGTCGCGCTGACGGTCTTCGCGATCCTGCACTTCATCCGCCCGCCGGCGGACCACGAGCTGCTGCGGCGGCTGCTCGACCCGCTGCCGTCGGGCAGCTTCCTGGCCGTGTCGACCGCCACCGACGTGTACGCGCCGGCCGAGATAGGGCGGGTGAAGGAGCAGTACGAGAGCCGGGGCATCCCCATGGTCACCCGCACCGAGGCCGAGGTCGGCGCGTTCTTCGACGGGTTGGAACTGGTGGAGCCCGGGCTCACCCAGGTGCACCGCTGGCGGCCGACCGAGGAGCAGGCGGGGGTGGCCGACGAGCAGGTGGCGATGTTGGGGGCGGTGGCCCGCAAGCCGTAGGGCGTACGACGGTGGCGCCCTTCGACCGGTGTCAGCCGACGCGGGTGCCGCCACGGTCCGCGAGGTGCGGCGGCGGCGTGAGACCGGGTCGCAGGCCCGGGTCCGGGACGAGCGCCCCGAAGGTCGTCACCAGGGGCAGCGTGCCGGCCCACACCGGCAGCTCGGCGTCCGGCCCGTCGCCGTCGTCGGGCGGCCCGGTGCGGACCTTCACGGACGCCTCTTCCAGCGAGAGCGCCAGCAGGGCCGTCGCCGCGAGCTCCTTGCGGCTGGGCCGGCGGGCGTACCCCCACTGGCCCGGCGCGGACTGCTCGGTGAGCAGCCGCAGCCCGGTGAGCTTCTCCTCGGGGTCGGTGACGAGGCGGGGGCGGCCGTAGACCACGGCACTGCGGTAGTTGACGCCGTGCTCGAAGACGGAGCGGGCCAGGACGAGGCCGTCGACGTGGGTGACGGTGACGCAGACGGGCGCGTCGGGCGCGGCCAGCAGGCTGCGGCTGGCGACGGAGCCGTGCAGGTAGAGCCACGTCCCGTCGGTGCCGTACACGGTCGGGACGACCATGGGGTGGCCGTCCACGACGACGCCGAGGTGGCAGACGAACCCGGCCGCGAGGACGTCGTCGAGTGCGGCGCGGTCGGTACGGCCCTGGTCGCGCAGCCGGCGGTGACGGGTGCGGTCGTGGGAGGACAGCGGGGGCGAGGGAGCGCTCGGGCCCGTACTGCCGATGTCACCGCTCATGCCGCCCAGCCCTTTCGTGCTCGCCCGCCGAACATCTCGCACGCTAACGATATCGGCGTCGTAGCGCCATAGATCTGCGCATTTAGTTGCGAAGACGGGATCTCACGCGCGGATCCGCAGATGAATCTGTACGCGCGCCGTGACAACGGTGGGCGCGGTGTCGTACGGACCGGTCCGCCCGGCCCGTACGACACCGCGCCCGAGGGTGGTGCGCTCAGCCCGCCTTCCACGCCGGGGCGGACGCCGCCTGGCCCCGCAGCCGGTAGCTGTCGCCCTTGAGCGTGATCACGTCCGCGTGGTGGGCGAGCCGGTCGAGGAGGGCGAAGGTGACGGGGCCGTCGCCGAAGGTCGCCGGCCACTGGCCCAGCGGGCGGCTGCTGGTGACGATCACGGACCCCCGCTCGTAGCGGTGCGCGATCAGCCGGAAGAGCAGCCCGGTGGCGTCGGCGTCGAAGGGCACGTAACCGATCTCGTCGATCACCAGCAGCGCGTGGCGGTCGAGCCGGGCCAGCTCCTCGGTGAGCCGACCCGCGGACTGCGCCGCGGCGAGCCGGGCGACCCACTCGGTGGCGGTGGCGAACCGCACGTCGTGGCCGGCCTGGCAGGCGCGGACGCCGAGGGCGGTCGCGAGGTGCGTCTTGCCGGTGCCGGGCGGGCCGAGGAAGACCACGTTGCGGTGCGCGTTCACGAAGTCGAGTTCCCCGAGCCGGGCGACGGCGTCCCGGTCGAAGGAGCGCAGGTGCTCCTCGTCGAACTCCTCCAGCGTCTTGCGGCCCGGCAGCCCGGCGGCGCGGACGCGGGCGTCGGCGGACGCGTGGTCCCGCTCGGCGGCGACCGCCGTCGTCTTCGGCTGCACGGGCACGCTCTCCAGCCGGGGCGTGCTGGCGACGGTGGCCGCGACCGGCGCCGGCGCGGGGACGGGGACGACCTCCGCCGCGGGGGACGCGGGCTCGGGCGCGGGTGCCGGCGGCGCGGGGGTCGGCCGGGGCGCGGGGTCGTGGTGGGAGTGGTGCGGGCTGCGGCGCTCCATCGGCCCGGACATGTACGCGAGGATCGCCGCCGACAGGATGAACGCCATGTGGATGACCGTCCCCCACAGCAGCGCGTGGTGCGAGGTGTGCGCGACGTCCACGAACATCTGGAGCAGGTGCACGGACGAGATGCCCACGATCGCCGTCGCCAGCTTCACCTTCAGCACGTTCGAGTTGACGTGCGAAAGCCACTCGGGCTGGTCCCGGTGCCCCTGGAGGCCGATGCGGGAGACGAAGGTCTCGTAGCCGCCCACGATCGTCATGATCAGCAGGTTCGCGATCATGACGACGTCGACCAGCTTGAGCACCGCGAGCATGACCATGGTCTCGTCGGCCTGCCCGGTGATCACGTGCTGGACCAGGTGCCACAGCTCGTTGAAGAACTTGTAGACGTACACACCCTGGGCCGCGACCAGCCCGAAGTACAGCGGGGCCTGGAGCCAGCGGGTGGCGAAGAGGGCGTAGCCCAGGGACGAGGCCGCGTACCCCTTCAGATCGGGCTTGTTGGGGCGGGGAACGGGGGTCGGGTGGGGGTGCGGAGGGAACGCGGGCGGGACGTGACCGTGCAACGGCATCTCCAAACATGGCGTGGCGGTGTTCGGGCGCAGTCGGACGCGTCCGCGTACACGCTGACAACGGCCGACGAAGGCAGCCGTCACGGACGCCACCGGCGCACGGACGTACGCCACGGCGCGTACGGCGGGTGCGTGCCGGGGCGCACAACAGGGGCGTGCGGCTGGGTCGTTGGCGCATGTGCCGCCGGTGTCGTACCAGCGCGGCGGTACGCCGCCTGGCGCAACGACACCGCCCGCGCGGCGGAGCCGGCGACCCCGCCGTTCCTGACGGGGACAGTGCTTATGCTGTGCGCTCCAACGGCCCATCGGCTGGGGAGACACGAAGGGGGACGGCATGGCGACTGAGGTGGTTTCGTACGCACTTGACGACGAGACGGTGGTGCGCTTCGAGGTCGAACCGACGGACCACTTCCACCGCGTCTGGGGGTCCCCCCGCGCCCTCCGGGCGTAGGGGGATCAGACGACGTCGTCAGCCGGGTCCGGGACGCGGTCCGGCCGGCCGTGCAGGCCGCCCGTACGGTCCTGGACAGCGCGAGCGAGCTGCGCCCCGAAGAGGTCACGGTGACCTTCGGGATCAAGGTCAGCGGCACCGCGAACTGGCTGGTGGCGAAGGCCGCTTCCGAGGCGAACTTCGAGGTCAGCCTGGTGTGGCGGCCGGCCCGCCCGACGCCGGCGGGGGACGGGAGCACGGCGGCGGACGGAACCACGGGTGCCGACGGAGGCACGGGCGCCGACGGCTCGTGAGCACGGCGAGCTGACCGCCACCGTCACCCTGCCGAACGACGTCCACATGCTCGGCCTGCACCCGGTCGAGACCCACGGCCGCACCCTGCTGGCCAGCCTCGACCTGCTGGACACCGTACGGCTGTGGGACCCGACCATCGAACCGGTCGAGGACGCCGCGGCCGTGCACGCCCTCTGCGCCCTCCCCACCGCGGACCGGACCCTGCTCGCCGCGAGTCCCGGCATGGGCCGCAGCGTCCACGGGTGGGACCCGCTGACCGGCCGCCCCCTCCTCGCCTCCACGGGCCTCGACCGCACGGTCCGCCTGTGGGACCTCGACACCCTCACCCAGGTCATGGAGATCCCCCTGCACCGCTCCGGCCACTGCCTGACCTGGGCGGGCGGCTGGCTGGTGGTGGGGCTGGACCGGGGGATACAGACGCTGGTGTTCTGACATGCCGCGACCGGGCTCAGGCGCCGGAGCGCGGGTGCCCGATAACGGCAGGTCCAGGTGACCTCATGGGGTCAGACCCACGAGCCGTCTTTGATCTCGTCGACGATGGAGTGCCACTCGGAGTACTCACTGCCGAAGGGGAGGGGGTCGACGGAGCGAACGCGGGCCTGGATGGCGTCCATGGCGGAGTCCCTGATGTGGAACGCCTCGTCGTCGTCCGCCGGGGGCACGTACTGCTGCAGGAACGTCTCCACGTCGACGACGGTCCGCACGAAGGACGACAGGTCACTGTGGGTGGCCAGCATGTCCTGGGTCTCCTCAGAGAGCTGATGCACCACACCGTCCGGTGCCAGTGCGACCAGGGTCACCGGGAAGGAACCCAACTTCAGCCAGCCATCGACGTTCACCGACAACTGCCACCCCTGTCCGATCAGTTCATCCGTACTCAGCAAACGCTCCGGGCTGAACGGCTCTACCCAGAAGTAGAAACTGTCGGACTTCGGAATCCCGACCGTGACGAGGAAGTCACGCGCTTCGCCGTGGATTCCGTAGCGATCCGCGTCCGCGGCAGACAACCGCGATACCTGCGAAGCCCCCACTGCACCGACGAGCTCGTCGTGTCCGATGTCAAACAGCACGCACTTCTCCTTCGAGATGTCACTTCTGCTTCGGCTTCACATCCGGGTTCGGGAACTCTGTGGGCCCGTTCGCCTTGTGCCACTCCTGTAACTGTTCCCGGTACCGCCTGTGCTCGGCATTCCTGGTCTTATCGCTTTCGTTCTGGTCATAACGGGCCGAGTGTGTCACGTCCAGATCCGAATCGAAGTGCTTTGCAAGCCATTTCTCACAGTAGTGGGACGCTCCGTTGCACGGCGCCCTCTCGGTGTACATGGCCTGGACATTGTCCTTCTTGCCGGCGGCGAGTACGGGGTACGCGATGCTGCGCTCGGAGTGCGGCCCGCCGCTGTGGCCAACGAGAATGATCTCCTTCCCGTCCGCCCCCACGTAGGACGCCGAGGCGTAGTTGCCTCCTTTGTAGTCCTGCCGGGCATAGCGCGCGAGCTGGGTGGCGTGCATCAGATCGCTCGTCTCACCCGGCTGAAGCTTACGGGAGTCGACTGTGGCATTCGCGTCGAACGGTTTCCCGGGGAACGCGCCCGCGCCATCCCCGCGCCAGACCTTGCCGTTGGGTTGCAGGATCTCGTTGATGCCGTCGGAACCCGTCTTCGTGATCGGCGGGCCGAGCGTACCGTCCGACTTGATCTCCTGGACGGTCCCGTCGCGGTTCAGGAGGTACATGGGGGTGTCGTCCCCGTCGCCGTCCTTCTTGTCGCCGGGTTCGCACTGGTCGATGTCGTCCTTGGCCTTCTTGTCGTCCTGGTCGTTCTGCTTCTTCGTCTTGTCCAGGCCCTCGACGTTCTTCTCGATCTCCTTGGACATCTTCACGGTCGTCTCGTCGA
>NZ_JBEZNF010000030.1:0-119913 GCF_040653095.1 Streptomyces sp. NPDC048057 | reverse complement strand
CAACTCACCCCGGAGCCGCTCAACATCCCCCAGCTTCACACCACAAAGATGCCCACCACCAAGCAAGATCACTCAAGATAACGAAGCACTACTAGCCGCCGGAGGGGCGTTCGGTCACCGCACGGGACTGCGGTCTGGTGACCGGGCGCCCCTCCTCCGTTTGCCTTCGGTACCGAACTCCTTCGTACCCCTTTCGGGTTCTCCCACCGAGTGTCGTTTTATGACCGCTTCGTTTGGGTCCTGGATGATATGCGCACTATCGCGTCATGTGTTATCGGGAGCCGAAGGGGTTCGCAGGATGAGTACCGTCTCCGCACCGTCGTCACCCCCCGGCCGTAGCGGCCTTGACGGGTTCGACGTCGTACGCCGTGGATACCGCCCGGAGGAGGCCGACGCCCACCTGGCGACGCTCTCGGACGACCGGGACGCCGCCTGGGAGCGCGCCGCGCGCCTCACCGTCCTCGCCCGGCAGATGGAGGCGGAGGCGGCCCGGCTGCGCGAGGTCGTCGCCGGGCTCGGCCCCCAGACGTACGAGGCGCTGGGCGGGCGGGCCCGGGAGCTGCTGGCGCTCTCCTGGGAGGAGGCCGACCACGTGCGCACGGCCGCCCGCGACGACGCGCAGGCGCAGGCCGACGCGGCCGAGGCGCACGGGCAGCGCCTGCGCGACGCCGCCCGGGAGCAGGCCGAAGCGGACCGCGCAGCCGCCGACGCGTACGCCGAGCGGCTGCTGTCCGGCGCGCGCGAACGCGGCGGCGCGGCCCTGATGGAGGCGCGTCGCGAGGCGGCCGACCACCGCGCCGCGGCGCTCGCCGAGTGGCAGGAGACGCGCCACCGCGCCGAGGACATGCTCGCCGGTCTGGAGGCCGAGCAGTCCGACCGCTGGCAGTCCGCCGAACGCGCCGCGCAGGAGCGGCTGACCGCCCTGGACGCCCGGTGCGCGGACGCCGCCGCGCGCGCGGAAGCACTGCTCGTCGACGCCGAGCACGAGCTGGCGGAGGCGGAGAAGTACGCACGCCACCTCCAGGACGACGCCGATACTCAGGCGGCCGAGGCGCTTTCGGCGGCGCGGGCGGAGGAGGAGCGCACGGAGCGCGAGACGGAGCGGGTGCTGCGGGAGCACGAGGAGGCGCGCGAAGAGGTCCAGGACCACATGGCGCACGTACGGAACAGCCTGGTGGCGCTGACGGCGGGACGGGTCGCGGCCGAGCCGACGCCGCCGGTTGCGGCGGCGGTGGCGGCGGCCGTCCACGCCGCCCCTGCGGAGCCCGCGGCGGCACCCGCGCCCGAGTCCCAGCCCCCCGACCCCACCGACCGCGACGCGCCCACGTCGTAGGGCCTTTCCGGCTGCCGGTGCCTCGGCGTGCGCAGCAGCGCCGTCATTGCCTGCGCGGCGCTGGCGCCTGCGGCCCGGTGGTGGGCTTGTCGCGCAGTTCCGCCCCCTCGGCCCCAGAGGGCCTGGGGGAACCCCCAGCGCCCCTGTTTCGCTTCCCGTCACTTGTCTGCGGGCTGGGGCGGAGGTCTTCAGGGGCGCTGGGGGTACCACCACGCCCCTGGGCGTAGGGGGCGGAACTGCGCGCTGAGCCACAGACGGGCGCGCAGTGGCATGACTCCCGGGGGGAAGCGGCGAGGTTGTTGAGGGGCGCTGGGGTACCACCACACCCCTGGGCGTAGGGGGCGGAACTGCGCGACAAGCCCACCACCGGGCCGCGGGGACCAGCGCTCCCGCAGGGTTACGGCGGCTGTGTCCAGACGCGCGGGGGAGCGCGAGTCGTGGCAACGGGGCAGGGCGGGCGGGGGAACCCCGAGAGGGGGCTCCACCCGGGGGTGGAGACCCCTAGGGGCATCTCCCTAGAACTGCCCGGGAGACGTTCGTTCGGAGGGACGACGAGCTGACCGGGGGTGACTCCCTACGGTGTTTGTTGCGGGGGCGGTTCGCAGGAGTTCGCAGCTGGGGCGGCCGGCGGTGCGCTCCCCGACTCCGGCACGGGGGATCGGAGCCGGGGAGTGCGGGGGCGGGCCCCACCGGGGGGTGGGGTAAACCCCCGCCCCAAGACGGTGACCCGCACCAGCGCGCCGACCGGGGTCCCGCGGACAGACTTTTCACCGATGCGTGAGCAGCTCTGCCTTCGAGCGCGACAGACGAGACCGACATAGGAGACTCACCGTGACAACGGCTACGACCATTCCGCCCCACGGGGCCACCGGAGGGCGCACGGCCGTCGCGGCGCGCGGTCGGCAGATCGTGAAGGCGTACGGCTCGGGCGAGACGCGCGTCGTCGCCCTCGACCACGTCGACGTGGACATCGCCCGCGGGCAGTTCACCGCCATCATGGGCCCCTCGGGCTCCGGCAAGTCCACCCTGATGCACTGCCTCGCCGGGCTCGACACGGTGACCTCCGGTCAGATCTACCTCGACGACACCGAGATCACCTCGCTCAAGGACAAGAAGCTCACCCAGCTCCGCCGGGACCGCATCGGCTTCATCTTCCAGGCGTTCAACCTGCTGCCCACGCTCAACGCCCTGGAGAACATCACGCTCCCCATGGACATCGCGGGCCGCAAGCCCGACGGCGCCTGGCTGAACCGGGTGGTGGAGACCGTCGGCCTCGCCGGGCGGCTCAAGCACCGTCCCACCCAGCTCTCCGGCGGTCAGCAGCAGCGCGTCGCCGTGGCCCGTGCGCTGGCCGCGCAGCCCGCGATCATCTTCGGCGACGAGCCCACCGGGAACCTGGACTCCAGAGCCGGTGCCGAGGTCCTCGGCTTCCTGCGGCGCTCCGTGGACGAGCTGGGGCAGACCATCGTCATCGTCACCCACGACCCGGTCGCCGCCGGCTACTCCGACCGCGTCCTGTACCTCGCGGACGGCCGCATCGTCGACGAGATGTACCGGCCCACGGCCGAGGCCGTGCTCGACCGCATGAAGGACTTCGACGCCCGGGGGCGTACGTCGTGACCGTCTTCCGCACCTCCCTGCGCAACTTCTTCGCGCACAAGGGCCGCATGGCGCTCTCCGCGATAGCGGTCCTGCTCTCCGTCGCCTTCGTCTGCGGCACCCTGGTGTTCACCGACACCATGAACACCACCTTCACCAAGCTCTTCGCCTCCACCACGCCCGACGTCACCGTCCAGCCCAAGGAGTCGGCGGACGACGTGGAGGACGACGGGGCCACCGGCCGGCCCCCGACCATGCCGGCGTCGGTGGTCGAGCAGATCCGTTCGGCGGACGGCGTCGCCTCCGCCGCCGGCGGGGTGAACAGCACCAGCGTCACCGTCGTCAACGCCGACAACGACAACGTCGGCGCCACCTCAGGCGCGCCCACCATCGCGAGCAACTGGGCCGAGAGCGACCTCAAGATGTTCGAGGTCACCTCGGGCAACACCCCGCGCGGTCCCACGGACGTGATGGTCGACAAGGACACCGCAGAGAAGCACGACCTCAAGCTCGGCGACGAGCTGCGCACCATCACCGTCGGCGGTGACTTCACCGCCAAGATCAGCGGCATCGCCTCCTTCAAGGTCACCAACCCCGGTGCGGCCGTCGTCTTCTTCGACACCGCCACCGCGCAGCGCCAACTGCTCGGCAAGGAAGGCCTGTTCACCTCGGTCGCGGTGACCGGTGCGGACGGCGTCGCGGACAAGCAGCTCAAGGCGAACGTCGCGAGCGCGCTCGGCGCCCCGTACAAGCTCCAGACCGCCAAGGAGGCCGCCGACGCCTCCCGCGAGGAGCTGGGCTCCTTCCTGAACGTGATGAAGTACGCGATGCTCGGCTTCGCCGGGATCGCCCTCCTCGTCGGCATCTTCCTGATCGTCAACACCTTCTCGATGCTGGTCGCCCAGCGCACCCGGGAGATCGGGCTGATGCGGGCCATCGGCTCCAGCCGCCGCCAGGTCAACCGCTCCGTGTTGCTGGAGGCGCTGCTGCTCGGCGTCGTCGGCTCCGTCGCGGGCGTCGCCGCCGGCGTCGGCCTCGCGGTCGGCCTGATGGAGCTGATGGGCTCCATGGGCATGAACCTCTCCACCGACGACCTCACGGTGAAGTGGACCACCCCGACCGTCGGTCTGGTGCTCGGCGTGATCGTCACCGTCGTCGCCGCGTACGTCCCGGCCCGCCGCGCCTCGAAGATCTCGCCGATGGCGGCGCTGCGCGAGAGCGGCATGCCGGCGGACGGGAAGTCCGGCTGGATCCGGGCCGCGGTCGGCCTCGTGCTCACCGCGGCGGGCACGGGCGCCCTGGTCGTCGCCGGGCGGGCCGACAAGGCCACCGAGGGCTCCATGTTCCTCGGCCTCGGCGTCCTGCTCACCCTGCTCGGCTTCATCGTCATCGGGCCGCTGCTGGCGTCCGTGGTCGTCCGCGGCCTCAGCGCCCTGGTGCTGCGGGCCTTCGGCCCCGTCGGCCGGATGGCGGAGCGCAACGCCCTGCGCAACCCGCGCCGCACCGGCGCCACCGGCGCCGCCCTGATGATCGGGCTCGCCCTGGTGGCCTGCCTCTCCGTCGCCGGTTCCTCCATGGTCGCCTCCGCGACGGAGGAGGTCGACAAGTCCGTCGGCGCCGACTTCGTCGTCCAGTCCTCCGGCGGGCAGCCCATCGTGCCGCAGGTGGCGGAGGCGATGCGCAAGACGGACGGCGTCACGCACGTCACGGAGTACCGCACCGTCGAAGCGAAGGTCACCTCCCCCGGCGGCAAGACCGACCGGGCACGCCTCACCGCGGCCGACCCGACGTACCCGAAGGACCTGCGGATCGCCACGGCCGAGGGCGAGCTGTCCGACGCCTACGGCGAGGGCGCGATCTCGGTCGGGAAGCTGTACGCGGACGAGCACGGCGTGAAGCTGGGCAGCAAGCTCACGGTCGCCTTCGTCGGCGGCAGGACCACGGAGCTCACCGTCCGGGCGATCACCGCGGACGAGTCGACGCTGGAACAGGACTCCATGTTCCTCAGCACGGCGACCGCGCGGGCGAACCTCCCGGCCGACAAGCTCCCGCAGAACCGCATGCTCTTCGCCTCGGCGCAGGACGGCCAGATGGACCAGGTGTACACGGACCTGAAGAAGGTCCTGGACGCCTATCCGCAGTACCAGGTCATGAACCAGGCCGACTTCAAGGAGGACCTGCGCGACCAGATCGGCCAGCTCCTGAACATCGTCTACGGCCTGCTGGCCCTCGCGATCATCGTCGCCGTCCTCGGCGTGGTGAACACCCTCGCCCTCTCCGTGGTCGAGCGGACCCGCGAGATCGGGCTGATGCGTGCCATCGGCCTCTCCCGCCGCCAGCTGCGCCGCATGATCCGCCTCGAATCCGTCGTCATCGCCCTCTTCGGTGCCCTGTTGGGCCTGGGGCTGGGCATGGGCTGGGGCGTCACGGCCCAGCGGCTGCTGGCCCTGGAGGGCCTGCTGGTCCTGGAGGTCCCCTGGCCCACCATCGCCACGGTCTTCGTCGGCTCGGCCTTCGTCGGCCTCTTCGCGGCGCTGGTCCCGGCGTTCCGCGCGGGCCGGATGAACGTCCTGAACGCCATCGCGACGGACTGACGGACCGAAGGACCGAAGGACCAACGGGGGACACGGGGGAGCACCGGGCCCGGCTGCCGAGCGAACGACGCTCGGCAGCCGGGCCCGGCCGTCGTACCCGGCGGTCAGCCGCCGAGCATCCCCAGGATCTGCTGGACCAGTACGAGCACCGGCGCACCGAGGTCCCCGGCGATCGCGGCCACCCCGGCGATCGCCGCCAGTGCGTTCCGCCGGTTCCGCGGATCGCCCTCGGGGGTGGCGACGGCGGGCAGCGCCGCGTCGATGGTCCGCGCCGAGGACGCGGACCGGGGTGCCGAGGCGCGGGGAGGCCGGGGGCCGTGCCGTGCTCCGCGGGCGATCCCCGGGCAGGGTGAGGACCCGTGCACCGAGCGTGGCCGATCCCCGTCGTCGAGCGCGCGGGGTCCAGGGGCGCGGGCGTACGCTGGGGGGATCCCCGGCCCGCGCGACGTGCCGGGCCGTTCGTGTTGCCCGCACACGCTTCGCTTCACCGGGATGGAACGCCTCTCATGAGTCTGCACGGTCTGCTGGACGCCGTCGTACGTGACCCCGCGCTCACCGAGGCCGTGCAGGCCGCCCGGGGTGCGGCGCGCCGGCACGTCGACCTGGTCGGGCCGGCCGCGGCGCGGCCGTTCGCCGTGGCCGGGATCGCCCGGGACAGCGGGCGGACCGTGTTGGCGGTCACCGCCACCGGGCGGGAGGCCGAGGACCTGGCCGCCGCCCTCAGGTCGCTGCTGCCCGAGGACTCCGTCGTCGAGTACCCGGCCTGGGAGACCCTGCCGCACGAGCGGCTCTCGCCCCGCTCCGACACCGTCGGCCGTCGGCTCGCGGTGCTGCGCCGGCTGGCGCACCCCTCCGCGGACGACCCCGCCGCCGGACCCGTGTCCGTCGTCGTCGCGCCGATCAGGTCCGTGCTCCAGCCGCAGGTCAAGGGGCTCGGCGAACTGGTGCCGGTGGCCGTGCGCACCGGTGAGCAGGCCGATCTGAACGAGATCGTCGACGCGCTCGCGGCGGCCGCGTACTCCCGGGTCGAGCTGGTCGAAAAGCGCGGCGAGTTCGCGGTGCGCGGCGGCATCCTCGACGTGTTCCCGCCCACCGAGGAGCATCCGCTGCGGGTGGAGTTCTGGGGCGACGACGTCGAGGAGATCCGTTACTTCAAGGTCGCCGACCAGCGCTCCCTGGAGGTCGCCGAGCACGGGCTGTGGGCGCCGCCCTGCCGGGAGCTGCTGCTCACGCCCGAGGTCCGGGAGCGGGCCGCCGCGCTCGCCGAGGCCCACCCCGAGCTGGGCGAACTGCTCCACAAGATCGCCGAGGGCATCGCCGTCGAGGGCATGGAGTCCCTCGCGCCCGCCCTCGTCGACGACATGGAACTCCTCCTCGACGTGCTTCCCGACGGCGCCATGGCGCTGGTGTGCGACCCGGAGCGGGTGCGGACCCGCGCCGCGGACCTCGTCGCCACCTCGCAGGAGTTCCTCCAGGCGTCGTGGGCGGCCACCGCCGGCGGGGGAAAGGCGCCGATCGACCTGGACGCCGCCTCGCTGTGGGGCATCGCCGACGTCCGCGACCGCGCCCGCGAGCTGGACGTGATGTGGTGGTCGGTGGCGCCGTTCGCCGCCGACGAGGAACTGTCCGACGACACCCTCAAGCTCGGCATGCACGCCCCCGAGGCGTACCGCGGCGACACCGCCCGGGCCCTCGCCGACACCAAGGGCTGGCTCGCCGACGGCTGGCGCACCGTCTTCGTCACCGAGGCCCACGGCCCCGCCGCCCGCACCGTCGAGGTGCTCGGCGGCGAGGGCGTCCCCGCCCGCCTCGACGCCGACCTCGCCGAGATCTCCCCGGCCCTCGTCCACGTCGCCTGCGGCTCCATCGACTACGGCTTCGTCGACCCCGGCCTCAAGCTCGCCGTCCTCACCGAGACCGACCTCTCCGGGCAGAAGGCCGCCGGCAAGGACGGCCGGCGGATGCCCACCCGCCGCCGCAAGACGATCGACCCGCTGACCCTGGAGACCGGCGACTACATCGTCCACGAGCAGCACGGCGTCGGCCGCTACATCGAGATGGTGCAGCGCACCGTCCAGGGCGCCACCCGCGAGTACCTGGTGGTCGAGTACGCGCCCGCCAAGCGCGGCCAGCCCGGCGACCGGCTGTACATCCCCACCGACCAGCTGGAGCAGATCACCAAGTACGTCGGCGGCGAGGCCCCGACCCTGCACCGGCTCGGCGGCGCGGACTGGACGAAGACCAAGGCGCGCGCGAAGAAGGCCGTCAAGGAGATCGCCGCCGACCTGATCAAGCTGTACTCGGCCCGGATGGCCGCCCCCGGCCACGCCTTCGGCGCGGACACGCCCTGGCAGCGAGAGCTGGAGGACGCCTTCCCGTACGCCGAGACCCCCGACCAGCTCTCCACGATCGCCGAGGTCAAGGAGGACATGGAGAAGGCGATCCCGATGGACCGGCTGGTCTGCGGCGACGTCGGTTACGGCAAGACGGAGATCGCGGTGCGGGCCGCCTTCAAGGCCGTCCAGGACGGCAAGCAGGTCGCCGTCCTCGTTCCCACCACCCTCCTCGTGCAACAGCACTTCGGCACCTTCTCCGAGCGCTACTCGCAGTTCCCGGTGAACGTCCGGGCCCTGTCCCGCTTCCAGTCCGACACCGAGTCGAAGGCGACCCTGGAGGGGCTGAAGGAGGGCTCGGTCGACATCGTCATCGGCACCCACCGGCTGTTCGCGTCCGAGACCAAGTTCAAGGACCTCGGCCTGGTGATCGTCGACGAGGAGCAGCGCTTCGGCGTCGAGCACAAGGAGCAGCTGAAGAAGCTGCGGGCCAACGTGGACGTGCTCACCATGTCCGCGACGCCCATCCCGCGCACCCTGGAGATGGCGGTCACCGGCATCCGCGAGATGTCCACCATCACCACCCCGCCCGAGGAGCGGCACCCCGTGCTGACCTTCGTCGGCCCGTACGAGGAGAAGCAGATCGGCGCCGCGATCCGCCGGGAACTGCTGCGCGAGGGCCAGGTCTTCTACATCCACAACCGGGTGGAGTCCATCGACCGGGCGGCGGCCCGGCTGCGCGACATCGTGCCCGAGGCGCGGATCGCCACCGCCCACGGCCAGATGTCGGAGAACGCCCTGGAGCAGGTCGTCGTCGACTTCTGGGAGAAGAAGTTCGACGTGCTCGTCTCCACCACGATCGTGGAGTCCGGCATCGACATCTCCAACGCGAACACGCTGATCGTGGAGCGCGGCGACAACTTCGGCCTGTCCCAGCTGCACCAGCTCCGCGGCCGGGTCGGCCGCAGCCGGGAGCGGGGGTACGCGTACTTCCTCTACCCGCCGGAGAAGCCGCTCACCGAGACCGCGCACGAGCGGCTGGCCACCATCGCCCAGCACACCGAGATGGGCGCGGGCATGTACGTCGCCATGAAGGACCTGGAGATCCGCGGCGCGGGCAACCTCCTCGGCGGCGAACAGTCCGGCCACATCGCGGGCGTCGGCTTCGACCTGTACATCCGGATGGTCGGCGAGGCGGTCGCGGACTACCGGGCCTCGCTGGAGGGCGGCGTGGAGGAGGAGCCGCCGCTGGAGGTCAAGATCGAGCTGCCGGTCGACGCGCACGTGCCGCACGACTACGCGCCCGGCGAGCGGCTGCGCCTCCAGGCGTACCGCGCCATCGCCTCCGTGAACACGGAGGACGACGTCAAGGCGGTGCGCGAGGAGCTGACCGACCGCTACGGCAAGCTGCCGGAGCCGGTGGAGAACCTGCTCCTGGTCGCCGGCCTGCGGATGCTCGCGCGCGCCTGCGGGGTGTCCGAGATCGTGCTCCAGGGCAACAACATCCGCTTCGCGCCGGTGGAGCTGCGGGAGTCCCAGGAGCTCCGGCTGAAGCGCCTCTACCCGCGCACGGTCATCAAGCCCGCGGTCAACCAGGTGCTGGTGCCCCGCCCGACCAGCGGCCAGATCGGCGGCAAGCCGGTCGTGGGCCGCGAGCTGCTCTCCTGGACGGGCGAGTTCCTCACCACGATCCTCGGCGGCTAGGGTCCTGTTGCGGGGCGCGGTCCCGCCGTGCGGCGGGCTGTGCTGTGGCGTCTGCGGCCACGTGCCACGGCGTCACCGCGCCTGCCCGCGCCCCGAGCCAACGGCGGCGCACGCCCAGCGGCGGGCGTGGGGGAGGGCCCCACGGGGCACCGCTACGCGCCCCGCGGCACCTCCTCGTACGCCCCGGGGCGCGCGGTGAGCACGCAGCGCAGCCGGTGCACCCCCTTGCGCCACTCCACCGCGTCCTCCCCCTCCCACAACTCCACCAGTTCGGAGCCCTCTTCGACGACCCGGTCGAGCGCCCGGACGGCGAGGGGGCGCAGGCCGGGGCCGAAGACCGGCAGGGGCTGCTTCGGGCCGTAGTTCGGATTGACGGTCTCGCCGTCGGGGCACTGCGCGGCGACGAGCGCGGCGGCGGCCACCGCCTGGTCCCCCTCGTGGCTGTCGAGGAAGTCGGGGGCGGCGACCTCCAACGCGCGTATCAACGTGGACCGCACGATCGCCTCCCGCTCACCGGGCGCGGCGTCGTCCAGCCGCCCGGCGAAGTCGGCGGCGGAGTCGTTGTCGAACGGTCCGGTGTCCCAGGTCCCCATTGCTGTCCCTCCCGAGGTGTCTCCCACCCCCGATGGTGGCACGGCCCGCTGACACCTCGAACCCGCAGGGACCGACCGGTCCACCGGGGGGTACGCGCCCGTGCGGACCGGTGCCCGCGACCGCCCGCGGTGTGCGCCCCACGCACCCCCGGACGTCGTACTGCGCCCACCGACCCCACCGCCCCCAGCAGCGCCACCAGGGCGCACACCGCCGGCCAGCCGCCCGCGCCGTACGCCCGCACCCCGAGCCAGGAGCCCGCCGCGCCGCCCAGGTAAGCGAGGGTCATGTACGCGGTGTTCAGCCGGGCGCGTGCGTCCGGGCGCAGGGCGAAGACGCGGGCCTGGTTGGCGATGGTGCCCGCCTGGAGCGCCAGGTCCAGCAGGAGCGTGCCGACGACCAGCGCGGCCAGGCCCGTCGGACCGCCCGCGCCGCCGGGGACGAGCAGCGCGGCGGAGAGGACGGTCGCGAGCAGCGCGCCGCGGGTCACCGCGTCCGGGCCGTGCCGGTCGACCAGCCGGCCGGCGAGCGGTGCGACGCCCATCGTCACGGCGCCGACCAGCGCCAACACCCCGACGGCCTGGGCCCCGAGCCCGTACGTCGGCCCGGTCAGCAGCAGCGCCGCGCACGTCCACACCGCTGAGAACGCGCCGAACACGGCCGCTTGGTGGCGGCAGGAGCGGCGCAGTTCCGGCTCGGTGCGCAGCAGCCGCAGAGCTTCGGCCACCAGCGCGGGGTACGCCTGTCGCGTCGCCGCGGCGGTGGCCGGAGCCGTACGGAAGAGGGCGACGGCGAGCAGCGCCACCAGCCCCGCCGCGACGAGGTAGGGCATCCGCCACCCCGCCGCCTCGCCGAGCGCGCCCCCGAAGGCGCGGGCCAGCAGCATGCCGCCGATGGAGCCGCTGAGCAGGGTGCCCATGACCGCGCCGACCCGGTCCGCGGGCCCGAGCCCGGCCGCCATCGGCCCGATGACCTGCGCGGCCACGGTGGTGAGGCCCACCAGCGCACAGGCGGCGACGAGGACGGGCAGGGTGGGTGCGCTGCCGGCGGCGAGCAGTCCGACGGCGGTGGTCGCGAGCAGGGCGACGAGCAGCGGGCGGTGGGCGAACCGGTCGCCGAGCGGCACCACCAGCAGGATGCCTGCGGCGTAGCCGAGTTGGGTCGCCGTCACGATCAGGGAAACCGCGTCTGCCGAAGCCGCCAGGTCCGCCGCGACCAGCGGCACGAGCGCCTGCGGGAAGTACACGTTCCCGACGGCCACGGCGCAGGTCAGCGCCAGCAGGAGGAGGGTGCGGCGGCTGAGTCCGACGGGCGCGCTCGAACGGTCCGGAGCAGGAGTCATGCACAGCAGTGCACGACGGGGGAGCGCGGCCGGCCAATGGATGTAGCGTATTGCTTAATGATCAGTTTCGAGCTCGGGGTCGACGACCTCGCGGACACCCGGTTCGCGCTCTCGCCCCTGAGCGAGGTGATGCTGAGCCTGCGGGTGCTCCAGGACCCGGGCCTGTCGGCGCTGCACCTGCCGTGGCGCAGGGCGGTGCTGGCGCAGTTGCGCGTACGGGAACAGCCGCGGGGTCCGGTGGAGCCGCTGGACACCGCCCTGTTGATGGCGCTGGTCGCGCGGCGGCGCACGCTGCCGGACTTCCTCACTCCGCGGCCGGCGACCTTCGCTCCCGCCGTCGACGACGAGCTGGCCCGGGTGCGGGCGACCCCGCCGGACGTGGTGCTGCGCGACCTGGTGGCCGCGCACGCGCCGGACCCGCTGCCCGAACCGCTGCGGGCCCTTGCGGCAGACGGCGGACACGACGCGGTGGCCCGGCTTCGGGACGCCGTCTGCGCGCTGCTGCGACAGTACTGGGACGTGGCCCTGGCGCCGCACTGGCCGCGGATGCGGCTGCTGCTGGAGGCCGACATGACGTACCGGGCGCGGCAGTCGGCCAAGGGCGGGGCGCGGCTGCTCTTCGCCGACGTGCATCCGAACCTGCGGTGGAGCGATGGAGTGCTGCACGTCAGCGGGGTGCGGGGCGCGTACCGCAGCGCGGCGGCGGGGCGCGGGCTGCTGCTGGTGCCTTCGGTCTTCGCGCACAAGCCGGCGCCCCCGGTGGGTCCCGACGAGCCGCCGCTCCTCTTCTACCCGAGTAGGGGGGTGGGGACCTTGTGGACCGCGGCGGACGGTGGGCCGCCCGGCGCGGGGGCTGCGCCGTCCGAGGCGCTGGTGGCGCTGATCGGGCCGCCCCGGGCGCGGCTCTTGGCGCTCCTCGAAGAGCCGTTGCCGACGGCGGAACTCGCCCGCCGGCTGCGGGTGACCCCGAGCGCGGTCTCCCAGCACCTGCGGGTGCTGTACGGGTCGGGGCTGGCGAACCGGGTGCGCGACGGGCGGTCGGTGCTCTACCGGCGCAGCGCCCTGGGCGACCGCCTGCTCGACGGTCCCGGGCGCTGAGTGCGCGACGGCGCGGGGTGCGACCGCTCCCCTGTGGCGGTCCCGCCCCGCGCCGTCGCGGTGTCCTTCCGTGGGCCCCGGACGGCCCGTACGTCTCAGACGCTCTTGCGGGCGCCCTGTTCCAGCTTCTCCATGTCGAGGACCTTGTCCGGCGAGGGCACCGTCGGCAGGGGTGCGGTGCCGAAGTTGGACAGGGTCAGCGTCTCCATCTCGGCGTCCTTGCTGGGGTCCGTCACCTTGAGGAGGTACGGCTTGCCCTCGCTGGCTATGTAGCCGGTGTCACCGGAGGAGTCCACGAACGGGATGGCCTTCTTCCCGTTGACCACGGTTTCCTCGCCCCGGCGCATCGTTTCGGCCCCGCCGCCCGAGCCGGAGGTGTCCTCCTTCAGCTCCTTGAACATCTTGTCCAGGTCGCAGAACTCGGCCATCTCCTTCATGTCCGGGTCGGAGGAGGAGCCCTTCATCCACTTGCCGCGGAAGAGCTTGAGCACGGGGTCCGCCTCGGCCTTCGGCGTGCCCGGCGGCACCATCTGGGTGCGGAGCATCTTCTCGTCGGGCTTGAGGTAGACGTCCTTGCCGATGACGGCGAGGTCCATCGTCCCCTTGCCCTCGAAGGTGAACGCCGCCAGGCACTGGCCCGTGTCGTGGATCGACATCTCGCCCGTCATGCGCCCCTTGAGGTCGGGGTCGTCCATCATGCCGTCGAATCCGATGGTCACGGACGAGACGGCGGTGGTGACCCGCACCGCCTCCGTCACGACCTCGTCGTCGGACTTGCCGCCGAAGGGGTCGTTCGCCCCGCCGCCCGACGAGGACTTCTCCGACGGGGTCGGCGAACCGTCCGGGCTCCCGGTGCCCTTCGCGTCGTCGGTGCCCTTGGCGCCGTCGGACTGAGCGGCTTCCGCGGCGGCCTTCGCGCCGCCGGCCTTGTCCTCGCCGCAGGCGGTCGCGGTCAGCGCGAGCGCGGAGAGCAGGGCCACGGCCGCGGCCTGGCGGCGGCGGGGGCGGGTGATCACTGACATGCGTTACTCCGAGTGTGCTGCTGATGAGTGACGGGAGCGTCAGACGGGCAGCTCCCACTGCACCGGGCCGTAGTCGAACCCGGGGGAGACCTCGACGGTGAGGTTCTTGGCGTCGGCGGGCGAGGAGAAGCCGAAGGTGACCGTGGCCTTCTTGCCGGGGGCGACGTTGCCGTCGAAGCCCATGCCGACCGCGTCGTCGTAGATCTTCTCCGCGGTGACGCCGTCGGCTCCCGCGCGGGCGTCGACGATCGTCAGGACGGTGTCGAAGCTCTTGGTCCCGGTGTTCTCCAGCGAGACGGTGACCTTGTACGCCTTGTTGCCCGAGGCGTGGCCCGCCGCGTACTCGCCGGGGGTGAACTTCTTCGCTTCCGTAACGGTGACCTTGAGGCCGTCGTCGTAGGAGGCGGTGTCACCGGGCGCGTACGCCTCACCGGCACCGGATCCGTCACCGTCGCCGCCCCCCTTCCCCTTCTTCCCCTTGCCCTTCTTCCCCTTGTCCTTTCCGCCCTTGCCGTCCTTGTCGTCGAGCCCGGGCTCCTGGGGAGCGGTGGCCTCGTCGATGGACTTGTCGAGCTCGTCCACGGCGTCGTTGGTGATCTGGACCGTGAGGATCGCGCCCACGACGCCGAGGACCATCGCGACGCCGCCGATGATCGAACCGGCGGTGGCGGAGCGACCGTTCGACGCCTCGCCGCGCTTGGCGCGCCCGCGTCCGACCAGACCGAGGATGAGGGCGAGGAGCCCGAGCGTACCCCCAAGCCAGAAGACGAAGGGTATTGGGCCGGTGATAAGGCCGATGATCCCGAGGATCAGGGCCGCGGTGCCGAGGCCGTTGCGCAGCGGGACGCGGTGACCGCCGCCCGGGCCGCCGGGCCCGCCGTGGCCGGTGGGGCCGCCGGTCCCGGGGGGAGTGCCGCCGGCGCCCGGCTCCCAGTGCGGCTGGGTGGCGGCGGCTGCGGCCTGCGGTTCGCCGTAGGGCGCGGCGCCGTGCTGTGCGTCACCGCCGGTCCCGTACTGCTGCGGCGGGTTGCCGCCGCCGTACTGGGGCGAGTTGCCGTACGGGGGCTGCGATGAGTGGGACATGGAGCTGTCCTCCCGGACATGAGGGTGACGGTGCGACGTCGTCGTTCTGCGTTGTTCTGGGTGCTGAGGCGGCTCTTCCGATGGGACGTCGCGTTCTGTGTCTACGTGGTGTGGTCGGTGCGGGACACCCGCTCCGTGAAGAGCCTCGACAATAAGAACAGAGGCTGTGAACCGAGTCAACATCAATCACGCCGTGAACTGTTACGTGCACTGTGAATCGGTCTCTCCGGCGTGGGCCGGTATCATCGGCGCCACAGGCGACCGGCTGCGGAACGGGACGTGCGGGGCATCGGCGGCACCCGGGCAGCAGCGGTTCACACACCAGGGAGGCGGTCAGTGCCAGAGAGCGCTAGCGAGGTCACCGCGGCCGGAATCGCCCGGCTCGCGGGAGTCGGGCGGGCCGCGGTCAGCAACTGGCGGCGGCGCCACGCCGACTTCCCCAAACCCGTCGGCGGCACCGAGACCAGCCCGTCCTTCGCCCTCAGCGACGTCGAGCGCTGGCTGCGCGATCAGGGCAAGCTCGCCGAGGTCCCGCTGCGCGAACGGGTCTGGCAGCAACTCGCCGACAGCCCCGCCACCGCCGCCACCACCCTCACCCGCGCCGGCTTCGCCCTCCTGCTGCTGCGCGAGAGGCCCAGCACCTGGCAGGAGCTGACGGCCCGCCCCGACGAGCGCATGGCCGAACTGCTGCCCACCGCCGTGGAACAGGTCGCCAGCGCCCGCTTCGGCGACGACCGGCACGCCCTGCTTGCCGGCACCGGCCCCACCCCCCGCCAGGCGATCCCCTTCCTGCGCTCCGTCGGGGAACTCGCCGACGAACTCGGCCCCCGCCAGACGTACGAGTTCCTGTTCGGCCGCTTCCTCGACGCCAACATCCGCCAGTACACGCTCACCCCGCCCGGACCCGCCGCCCTGATGGCCGCCCTCGCCGCGCCCCCGCAGGCCGCCGCGGCGACCGTCCTGGACCCGGCCGCGGGCGCCGGTACCCTGCTGCGCGCCGTCGAGCGCCCCGCCGCCCTCTACGCGCAGGAAGCCGACCCCGACCTCACCGCGCTCACCGCGCTCCGCCTCGCCCTGCACGCCGACGCCGTCAGCGCCGTCTGCGTACGCGCCCGCTCCGGCGACACCCTGCGCGCCGACGCCTTCCCCGACGTCACCGTCGACGCCGTGCTCTGCCACCCCCCGTTCAACGAGCGCAACTGGGGCCACGACGAGCTGAGCTACGACCCGCGCTGGGAGTACGGCCTGCCGGCCCGCACCGAGTCCGAACTGGCCTGGGTGCAGCACGCGCTCGCCCGGCTGCGCCCCGGCGGCACCGCCGTCCTGCTGATGCCGCCCGCCGCCGCCTCCCGCCGCTCCGGCCGCCGCATCCGCGCCGGACTGCTGCGCCGCGGCGCGCTGCGGGCCGTCATCGCCCTGCCCGCCGGCGCCGCCCCGCCGTACGGCATCCCGCTCCACCTGTGGGTGCTCCGCAAGCCGGAGGCCGGCCAACTGCCGCCGCCCGAAGTGCTCTTCGTCGACACCGCGGACCTCAGCGGCGCCGGCGGCGGACGCGACCGCCTCGACTGGCAGACCGTGCAGAGCGCGGTCCTCGACGCCTGGCTCGCCTTCAGCAGCGCCGACGGACCCGCCCCGACCCCCGGCGCACCGCAGCCCGGGCGCACCGGCGTCAGCCGCGCCGTCCCCGTCATCGAACTCCTCGACGACGACGTGGACCTGGCCCCCGCCCGCCACGTGCCGCCCGCCGCGACCGGCGGCGACGTGGCCGAGCTGGAACGCGTACGGGCCAAGCTCACCGAGACCCTGCGGCTCACCGGCGAACTCGCGCCCGCGCCCGCCGCCGGCACCGCCGAGCGCGCGGTGTGGCCCACCACCACCGTCGGCGAACTCGCCCGCGCCCACGCCCTGTCGCTGCGCGCCGGCACCACCACCGCCGTGCCCGCCCCGTCGTCCCCCGCGCCCGCCCGGCCCGCGCCCCGGGACGCCGTCCTCACCGAGCAGGACGTCCTCGCCGGCGCCCCGCCGACCGGCGCCCTGCCCGACGCCCCGGACGACGACCCCGTACGCCTCGAAGCCGGCGACGTCGTCGTGCCCGTGCTCGGCGGCGGCACCGTGGTCCGCGTCGTCGACGAGCGCGACGCCGGCGCGGCCCTCGGCCGCAACCTCCATCTGCTGCGCCCCGATCCGCAGGCGCTCGACCCCTGGTTCCTCGCCGGCTTCCTGCGCGGCACCGCCAACACCCGCCAGGCCAGCAGCTATGCGTCCACCGCCACCCGGCTCGACGTCCGCCGCCTCCAACTGCCCCGGCTGCCACTGGCCGACCAGCGCCGCTACGGCGCCAACTTCCGCGCACTGGCGGCCTTCGAGGACGCCCTGCGGCTCGCGGGCCGGTTGGGCGAGCAGTTGGTGCAGGGGTTGTACGACGGCCTCACGGAGGGGACGGTCAGACCGGACCGGTGATTCCGGGCCCCGCGTGATCGGTGACGTACCGTACGGCGGGTCCGGCCAACCCTTGAGCCAGGGCCTGTCTTACGGATCTTGCTGGGCTCGCGTGCCCTGGCACCGTGCCTCTCCGCGTTGTCGTCGGTCACCTACGGCCCCCTACGCCCGGAGGGCGTGGGGGGACCCCCACCGTGTAGCCTCCCTCCTCCGCCTTGAGATCCACGGCACCAAACCACGCTCCCTCATCCAGCCTGATCCGTAAGACAGGCCCTGGACCGCTTGTCGGTGTATACGCTCATCCGTACTCTGCAGACCCCAGGTTCACCAGGAGCAGGAATGCACGGCCCCGGCTATGCCCCACCGCGCCAAGGTCCGCCACCGGGCGCTGTGATCGTGCTCGTGCGCGTGCTGTTCCTGGCCCTGTCCGTGTTGTCCTGCGGCCTCGGTGCCTGGGCCGCCATGCTGCGGGTCGCACAGCTGCGCCGCCGACCGGTCGACTGGATCCTCTTCGTCGCCAGCCTCGCCCTCGCCGTCTTCCTCGTGGTGGCGATCGGGGCCTGGGGCTCGGAGACCGAGCCGGACGCCAACGGTGAGACGGAGCCGACGAACACGGTCGACATCGTGGTGATCGTCGGGCTGCTCTCCCTGGGCTTCGGCGCCGCCGTCCACTATCTGATCGTCGACATCCGGCACTACGACCGCCGTCGGGGCGCGGCACACCCGGCGGGGCCGGCGGCGAGCGGCCCCGGCGGCTACGGCCCGCCGCCCGTCACCCCGTCCGTCACGCCGGGATATGGCTATCCACCTGCGCACCCGGCCCCGGGCGCGGGTGCTTCGCCGGCCCCCGGGTACGGCTATCCGCCCGTGCACACCCCGCCGCCCGCGTATCCGCAGCCGCAACGACTCCCACACCCGGCGCAGCACCAACAGGTCACCCAGACGCACCCGCCGACCCAGATATCCCAGCAGCCGCTCCAGCCGCCGCAACCGCCGAGCCCACCGCAGTCGCCGCCGCAGCAACAACAGCCGGGTGCGCCGGACAAGCCCCGCATCGACCAGGTCCGCGCCGAACTCGACGAGCTCAGTGACTACCTCCGCAAGGAGCAGGGCCGGTGAACGGACGCGTCATCGCGGACCGCTACGAACTCTCCTCCGTCATCGGCCAGGGCGGCATGGGTCAGGTCTGGACCGCGTACGACCGACGGCTCGACCGGCGCGTCGCCGTCAAGCTGCTGCGCCCCGACCACATGGCCCACGGCACCGACGCCGCCGAGATGCGCCGCCGCTTCGTGCGCGAGTGCCGGGTCACCGCCCAGGTCACCCACCCCGGCCTGGTCACCGTCCACGACGCCGGCAGCGACGGCGACGACCTCTACCTCGTCATGCAGTACGTCGAAGGCGCCGACCTCGCCGACCACTTCGCCGAGCACGAGCCGTACCCCTGGCAGTGGACCGTCGCCGTCGCCGCCCAACTGTGCGCCGTGCTCGCCGCGGTGCACGCCGTGCCGATCGTGCACCGCGACCTCAAGCCGCGGAACGTGATGGTGAAACCGGACGGCACCGTCACCGTGCTCGACCTCGGCGTCGCCTCCGTCATCGACACCGACACCACCCGCCTCACCCACACCGGCTCGCCCATCGGCAGCCCCGCCTACATGGCGCCCGAACAGGCCATGGGCGGCGCCGTCGGCCCGTACACCGACCTGTACGCGCTCGGGGTGCTGATGCACGAACTCCTCAGCGGCAACGTGCCCTTCGCCGGCTCCACCGCGCTCGGCGTCCTCCACCGCCATCTGTACGAGTCGCCGCTCCCGGTGCGCCGGATGCGCCCGGAGGTCCCCGAGCCGCTGGAGGCCCTGGTGCTGCGGCTGCTCGCCAAGGACCCGCAGCACCGACCCTCCGGAGCGCAGGAGGTGTACGAGGCGCTGGCCCCGCTGCTGCCCCAGCGCGGCGCACCCGGCGGCCCCCTCGACCCCACGCGCCCCTTCCTGCGCCCGCACGCCCCCTGGCCCGACCGCTCCGAGGCGGTCGCCGCCCCGCCGCCGGCGGTGCCCACCCCGTCCAAGCCCGACGTGGCCGCCGCCGTCGACGAGGTCAAGCGCCTCCTCGGCGAGGGCAGCATCACCCGGGCCGTCGACGTCCTCGGCAACATCCTCCCGGCCGCCGCGGCCGAGCACGGGGAGCGCTCCCCGGTCGTCCGCATCCTGCGCAAGCAGTACGCGACGACGCTGATGGACGACGGCCAGTACCGGCGCGCCCTGCCGGAGCTGCGCCGGCTCGCCGAGGACCGCGCCGCCGAAGCGGGCCCGGCCGACCCGCAGACGCTCCAGTACCGCCACGACGCGGCCCAGTGCCTGGAACAGCTCGGCGACGCCGCCGCGGCGACCGCCGAGTACCGCGCCCTGCTGCCGTACTACGAGAACGCCGGCGACAGCACCCGCGCGTTCGACGTCCGCCACCGCATCGGCAACCTGCTGCTCGCGGTCGGCGACCACACCGGGGCGCACCGCCACCTCCAGGCGCTGCTGTACGACGCGGAGCGCACCTTCGGCCCGTACCACCAGCTCCCCGGGGAACTGCGCCGAGCGCTCGACCGCCAGCGCCAGTTCCACCCCTGAGGCACGGGAACGAGGCCGGGAAGCGACCACTCGCCGGACCCGCCATGGCGTACGCTTCCCTGGCCACAGGCGCACGTACGGAACATCCGCGGGGAGCTGGCGAGAAGATGACGGTCCGGGGCCAGCTTTTTCGATTCGCCCTGGTGGGCGGGGTCAACACCGGGACGTACTACGGGCTGTACCTGGTCCTGCTGACCCGGCTGCCCTACGTCGCCTCGCACGTCATCGCCTTCGTGCTCAGCATGATCGGCTCCTTCTTCCTCACCTCGTACTTCACCTACCGGACCCGTCCCACCTGGCGGAAGTTCCTCCTCTTCCCCCTGACGAACGCGGCGAACTTCGTCGTCACCACCACCGGCGTCTACCTGCTGGTGGGCGTCTTCGGCATGGGCAGCCGGTACGCGCCGCTGATCGCGGCGGCTGCGGCGATCCCCATCACCTTCGTCGTCTCCCGGACGATCATGCTCAGGCCGGAGCCGGGCGACGCGGGCGGCGAGCGCCAGCCGGTGGGGTCGGCCGACCGCCACTGAGCCGCGGCGGGCCGCATCTTCGGCGGCGTCGGGGTCGTTGGTTCGAATCAGTGGCGGCGAAGTGGTGGCCCGGGCACCGCGGACTGCCTACCATCGATCACCGCAGGACTTTGTGACTCGTCGCACAAACCTCGTCTGGAGGCTCCCTTGCCCCGCCGTCGTCGTCGCACCGCGATCATCGTCTCCGCCGCGCTCCTGTCGGCCGCACCCCTCCTCACCGCCTGCGGCAATGACGCGCACCCGGGCGCCGCCGCCGTCGTCGGCGGCGAGCGGATCGAGGTGTCCACGGTCCAGGCCGCGGTCAAGGACGTGCGCACCGCGCAGGAGAAGACCCCCCAGGGCGAACAGCTCGTCCGGGAGACCGGCCAGCTCAGCCGGGCCAAGCTGTACGACCTCATCGTCAACCAGGTGGTGCACAAGGCCGCGGACGACGCGGGCGTCACCGTCACCCGCAAGGAACTCCAGCAGGGCCGGGAGATGCTCGCCCAGCGCTTCGGCGGCGAGGAGGGCCTGGCCACGGCGTACCTCCAGGAGCGCGGGGTCGCCCCCGACCAGCTCGACGCCGTCGTCGAACGCGACATCCTGATCAACAAGCTCGCCCGCTCCATGGGCACCAACGACCCCGCCGAGGGCCAGCAGAAGCTGAACGCGGCCTTCACCACCGCGGCGAAGTCCCTCGACATCGACGTGAACCCGCGCTTCGGCACCTGGAACGACCAGAAGCTGGAGCTCGGCGACTACAAGGCGGCGTGGATCACCCAGGTCAGCGAGCAGCAGCAGCCGCCGGCCGTGCCGGCGACGGCGTAAGGGCGCCCGGCGGGCGGAGGTAGGTTCGTGGGGTGACCACGAACACCTCCGCCGCCGCGCCCGCCGACGCCGGTCCGACCGGCCGCATCGTCCTGCTCACCACGAGCCACCGGGTCGCCCCCGGGCTGCTGTCCTGGCCCGCGTGGCAGACCCTGCGCACCGCGGACCGGGTGCTCTGCGCCGACCCCGCCCACCCCCAGCTGCCGCACCTGCGGGAGGCCGGGGTCGAGGTGACCGGATCGGTGCCGGACGCGCAGGGCCTCGTGGACGCCTGCGCCGGGGGCGCGACCGTGGTGGTCCTGGTCACCGGCGAGGGCGACCGCGCCCTGACCGACGGCCTCGCCCGCCTCGCCGGCTCCGGCCGCGTCGCGATGCCCGCGCTGGAACTCCTGCCCGGCTCGTACGACCTCCCCGGCGCCCGGCTCCTCGACCTCGTCCAGGTCATGGACCGCATCCGGGTCGAGTGCCCGTGGTCGTCGGTGCCCACCCACGAGGACCTCGCGAAGTACGCGATCGAGGAGGCGTACGAACTCGTCGAGGCGATCGAACAGGGCGACCGCGACGAGCTGCGGGAGGAACTGGGCGACGTCCTCCTCCAAGTGGTCTTCCACGCGCGCATCGCGCAGGAGGACCCCGAGGAGCCGTTCTCCGTCGACGACGTCGCCGGGACGATCGTGGACAAGCTGATCAACCGCCATCCGCACGTCTTCGGCACGGAGACGGCGCGGACGCCGCAGGAGGTGCGGGACATCTGGCTGCGCACCAAGGCGACGGAGAAGCAGCGCGACTCGGTGACGGACGGGATCCCCCTGGGCCAGCCGGCGCTCGCCCTCGCGGGCAAGCTCGCGTCCCGCGTCCGCACGGCGGGGCTCGACGTTCCGCTGCCCGCGGGAGAGGGCGTGGGGTACGAGCTGCTGGCGCTGGCGGTCGCGGCGGACGCGTCGGGCGTGGACCCCGAATCCGCCCTCCGCGCGGCGACCCGCGCGTACCACGCGTCCATCCGCGCAACGGAGTCGTCCCGCTAGGGCGTGTCTTACGGACCTTGCTGGGCTCGCGTGCCCTGGTGCCGCTCCCCCTGGGCCTTCGGCCCGGGAGGTACCCCCACTCCGCCCTGTCGTCGGTCGCCAATAGCCCCCTGTGCCCTGCGGGCACGGTGGTACCCCCAGCGCCTCTGAGTCGCTTCCCCTTCGTCGCTTACCTGCGGGACGGAGGGTTTTCAGGGGCGCGGGGAACTGCGCGACAAGCCACGCACGGTCTGCACAGACCAGCGCACCTGTGGGGCTACGGCGGGTGGGTCAGGGGCGCCGGGGCACCCATGCCCGCAGGGCACTGGGGCGCGGGGGAACGTGCGGCAAGCCCACCACCCGGCCGCGCGCCAGCGTACGCGTACCCGCGGGATACCGTCGGCGCATGCACGCGACTCCCGGCCAACCCACACCCCCGCTCTTCACCTGGGAGTTCGCCACCGACCCCTACCCCACCTACGCCTGGCTCCGCACCCACTCGCCCGTCCACCGCACCACCCTCCCCAGCGGCGTCGAGGCGTGGCTCGTCACCCGGTACGCCGACGCCCGGCAGGCCCTCGCCGACCCGCGGCTGTCGAAGAATCCGGCGCACCACGACGAGCCCGCCCACGCCAAGGGCAAGACCGGGATCCCGGGGGAGCGCAAGGCGGAGTTGATGACGCACCTGTTGAACATCGACCCGCCGGACCACACCCGGCTGCGCCGGCTCGTCTCCAAGGCGTTCACGCCCCGCCGCGTCGCCGCCTTCGCGCCGCGCGTGCAGGAGCTGACGGACCGGCTGATCGACGGCTTCGCGGACCGCGGCAGCGCGGACCTGATCCACGAGTTCGCCTTTCCGCTGCCGATCTACGCGATCTGCGACCTGCTGGGCGTGCCCGCCGAGGACCAGGACGACTTCCGGGACTGGGCGGGGATGATGATCCGCCACGGCGGCGGCCCCCGCGGCGGCGTGGCGCGCTCCGTGAAGAAGATGCGCGGCTACCTCGCCGAGCTGATCCACCGCAAGCGGGAGACGCTCGGTGCCGAGAGCGCCGACGACGACCTGATCTCCGGGCTGATCCGGGCCAGCGACCACGGCGAGCACCTCACCGAGAACGAGGTCGCCGCGATGGCGTTCATCCTCCTCTTCGCGGGGTTCGAGACGACCGTGAACCTGATCGGGAACGGCACGTACTCCCTGCTGCGCAACCCCGCGCAGCGCGCCCTGCTCCAGGAGTCCCTGGCGGCGGGTCAGACCGACCTGCTGGCGACGGGCGTGGAGGAGCTGCTGCGCTACGACGGGCCGGTGGAGCTGGCGACCTGGCGGTTCGCCACCGAGGCGCTGACGATCGGCGGGCAGCGGGTCGCCGAGGGCGACCCCGTCCTCGTCGTGCTCGCCGCCGCCGACCGCGACCCCGAACGCTTCGACGGGCCCGACGTCCTCGATCTGTCCCGACGTGACAATCAGCACCTCGGGTACGGGCACGGCATCCACTACTGCCTGGGCGCGCCACTCGCCCGCATCGAGGGGCAGACCGCGCTGGCGACCCTGTTGCGACGCCTCCCTGACCTGCAACTCGCCGTGGATCCGACCGATTTGCGCTGGCGCGGTGGTCTGATCATGCGTGGACTGCGCACGCTTCCCGTGGAGTTCGGAGCTCCAACTTACTGACGGAGCATCAACTCTGTGATGTTCGCGTTATCCCGGCTGCATCGACTTGTGACTGACGTTGGAGTCCGGCTACGTTCACCCCCGTCTCAGCCGTCAGCGAAAGGCAACCGCATGCTCTCCGGGAATGGTCGACATCGCCGTCCTCGCCAGGCCCCGGCCCTCGTCGTCGCCGCGGGGGTGACGGGATCCGCGATCGCGATCCCGCTCCTGGGCGCGGGGTCGGCGTCCGCCGCGGACTCCGCCGTCTGGGACCGCGTGGCGGAGTGCGAGAGCGCCGGGCAGTGGAGCGCCAACACCGGCAACGGCTACTTCGGCGGGCTCCAGTTCTCGCAGGAGACCTGGGACGCCTTCGGCGGTGCGCAGTACGCGGAGCGCGCCGACCTCGCGAGCCGTTCGCAGCAGATCGCGGTGGCGGAGAAGGTGTTGGCCGCCCAGGGGCCGCTGGCGTGGTCGTCCTGCGGGGCGAACGCGGGGCTGCCGGGCGTCAAGGCGCCGAAGGTCGACCCGGGCGCGCTGCCGACGCCCTCCGTGCCGGCCGTGCCGTCCCCCACCTCGACCCAGGGCGTCGGCAACGGCGTCGGGCCGGGAACCGGTGCGGACGAGGGCAAGAAGGCCGGCGGCAAGCACCGCGGCCCGGCCGCGACCGAATCCTCGGCGACTCCTGCGACTCCTGCGACCCCGGACCCCTCGGGCACGAGCGAGGGTACGGAGAAGAGTGCGGGGAAGGGCGCGGGCGAACAGCGCGCGACCGACGACACCCGGGCCTCGCGCAGCGACACGCCCGGCCGCGGCGACTCCGTCCAGCCCGCCGACCCGGGCAAGGCGGCCGGCGCACCGGCGAAGGGCCAGCAGAACGGCGGCTCGACGGGCACCGGCACCGACAGCGGCGCCGGCAAGGACGGCGCGACCCCGGGCAACCCGGGTGCCGCCGCCGACGTCCAGAAGGAGAAGGGCGAGGCCGGCGGGGACACCGCGACCGCGTCGCCCGGCACGTACACCGTCCGCCCCGGGGACAACCTCTGGGCCATCGCGGACGCGCAGGACCTCCCCGGAGGCTGGCCGGCGCTGTACGAGGCCAACCGCGACGCGGTCGGCGCTGATCCCGACTTGATCCTGCCTGGTCAGAACCTTGACCTCGGGGTGAAGTAGCCCGATTCCGGGGCACGTTGAGGCAGGGTTTTGCCGGCTTTTGTCCGTTTCTGCGTAAGTGAGACATGTGTCTCTCTGCTCGAACGGGCTTCCGTGGCCGAGCGGAACGACGCATTCCGTGCCCCACCTGCGGAAACGGAGGTTTCCGGAAGGCCGTGATGGGCGTTTTCTCCCCGATGTTCCTTCTTTGAACATCGGGGAGGGCTGTGTTTACGGTCTGACCGCTCGCCAAAGCGGGCACCACTGACCGTCACGCCGAATCCTGCCGTCGGTCGGGGGGAACAGTCGTCGCGAGAGCGCCGAAGGCAGGAGCGGGGGACCCACGTACGTGCCGGTCCCGTCCACCCCGGGGAGACCCGGGGCACGGACACCGGCTGGGCGTGTCTGATGGATCGGGCTGGACCAGCGAGCGGGGTCTGGTGCCGTGGATATCAAGGCGGAGGAGGGAGTCGACGCGGAGCGTCGGCGACCGACGACAACGCGGCGAGGCGCGGTGTCAGGGCACGCGAGCCCAGCCAGATCCGTCAGACACGCCCTAGGGGTGAAGCCGCGCCGAGCGCGCGGCCGGGCAACTCACTTGGCCCGAACCCGACAGCTCACCTCGTAGGCGTCGGTGAGGAGATCCACCATGCTGTTTTCCAGCAAGGGCAAGCACCGCCGCCCGTCCAAGGCCGCCAAGTTCGCCGCCTTCGCCGGCATCACCACCGCCGCGATCGCCGCCCCGCTGGTGGGCGCCACCTCCGCCTCCGCCGCCACCGCCGCCGAGTGGGACAAGGTCGCCCAGTGCGAGTCCGGCGGCAACTGGTCCATCAACACCGGCAACGGCTACTACGGCGGCCTGCAGTTCTCCGCCTCCACCTGGGCCGCCTTCGGTGGCACCAAGTACGCGTCGAACGCGCACCTCGCCTCCAAGTCGCAGCAGATCGAGATCGCCGAGAAGGTCCTCGCGGGCCAGGGCAAGGGTGCCTGGCCGAGCTGCGGCGTCGGCCTCTCCAAGGCCGCGTACAACGGCGGCGGCGCCGAGCAGGCCCCCGCCCCGAAGCAGGAGCAGCCGAAGCAGCAGCCCAAGCAGGAGCAGCCGAAGCAGCAGCAGGCGCAGCCCTCGCAGGAGCGCGCCGAGGCCCCGACCACCCGCTCCGAGCGCCCGTCCGCCCCGGCCAAGTCCGCGCCGAAGGCCGGCGGCTTCGAGAAGGGCGACGGCGAGTACGAGGTCCAGTCCGGCGACACCCTGAGCAAGATCGCCGAGACCGAGCAGGTCGAGGGCGGCTGGCAGAAGCTCTTCGAGCTGAACAAGGACGTCGTGGACGACGCCGACGTCATCTACCCGGGTCAGCAGCTCCACCTGAGCTGACCCGTCGCGAACCCACGGGCCGTCACCCCGACCCGACCCCCCACGGGTTCGCCACTCACGGCCCCGGGCCGGCGCGCTTCCCCCGTACGCGCCGGCCCGGGGTTCTGTGTGTCACGGGTGCGCCGCGCGCCCGCGCCGATCGTCGATGGCCCGCGTCTGAGCAGGCATCCGCGCAGTTGAGAGGCGTTACCCGGCAGTAGCTGTGCGCCTTTCGGCCGGGGTGAAGTTCTTCGCACTCTTTTTCGTCCCAGGGGGCGGGCAGCGGCCGGTCGGCGCCCCCCAGCCGGTTAGGCTCTTGCCGTTGGGCCGCTGAGCCCGCACCCCACGCGTCACATCCCAGAAGGAGATGCTCGTGCCGTCCATCGACGTCGTCGTAGCCCGGGAAATCCTGGACTCCCGAGGCAACCCCACGGTCGAGGTCGAGGTCGGCCTCGACGACGGGAGCACCGGCCGCGCCGCCGTGCCCTCGGGTGCCTCCACCGGTGCCTTCGAGGCCCTGGAACTCCGCGACGGAGACCCGAACCGCTACCAGGGCAAGGGCGTCGAGAAGGCCGTCCTCGCCGTCATCGAGCAGATCGGCCCGGAGCTCGTCGGCTACGACGCCACCGAGCAGCGCCTCATCGACCAGGCGATGTTCGACCTGGACGCCACCCCGGACAAGTCGTCGCTGGGCGCCAACGCCATCCTCGGCGTCTCCCTCGCCGTGGCGCACGCCGCCTCCGAGGCGTCCGACCTGCCGCTCTTCCGCTACCTCGGCGGCCCGAACGCGCACCTGCTGCCCGTTCCGATGATGAACATCCTGAACGGCGGCTCGCACGCCGACTCCAACGTGGACATCCAGGAGTTCATGATCGCCCCGATCGGCGCGGAGTCCTTCTCCGAGGCGCTGCGCTGGGGCACCGAGGTGTACCACACCCTCAAGAAGGTGCTGAAGGGCCGCGGCCTGTCCACCGGCCTCGGCGACGAGGGCGGCTTCGCGCCGAACCTGGACTCCAACCGCGCCGCGCTGGACCTGATCATCGAGGCGATCAAGGAAGCCGGCTACGTCCCGGGCAAGGACATCGCGCTCGCGCTCGACGTCGCCGCCTCCGAGTTCTACAAGGACGGCTCGTACGAGTTCGAGGGCAAGTCCCTCTCCGCCGCCGAGCTGACCGAGTACTACGAGGAGCTGGTCGCGGCCTACCCGCTGGTCTCCATCGAGGACCCGCTCTTCGAGGACGACTGGGCCGGCTGGAAGGTGCTCACCGACAAGCTGGGCGCCAAGGTCCAGATCGTCGGCGACGACCTCTTCGTCACCAACCCGGAGCGCCTGGCCCGCGGCATCGAGGAGGGCTCCGCGAACGCCCTGCTCGTCAAGGTCAACCAGATCGGTTCGCTGACCGAGACCCTGGACGCCGTCGAGCTGGCCCAGCGCAACGGCTTCAAGTGCATGATGTCCCACCGCTCCGGCGAGACCGAGGACGTCACCATCGCCGACCTGGCCGTCGCCACCAACTGCGGTCAGATCAAGACCGGCGCCCCGGCCCGCTCCGAGCGCGTCGCCAAGTACAACCAGCTCCTGCGCATCGAGGAGATCCTGGACGACGCGGCCGTGTACGCGGGCCGCAGCGCGTTCCCCCGCTTCAAGGGCTGATCGGCCCCGGCAGCCAGTCGTGCGGTACGTCCCCGGCCGCGGTCCCGTACCGTGTCCGGGGACGTACGCGCGTACGTCCCCCGATGGCACCGACCAGACGGCACCGACGGAGCAGCCGGCGCAGGGGAGGCGGAAGAGATGGCCCGAAGGAAGCCCGGGACCGGTGACGGACGGTTCTCCACCGCGACCAGGCTGCGACTGCTCGGCGAGCAGACCGCCGCGCGCGTGTACCGCTCCCAGACCAAGCGCCAGGCGCGCCGCTCCCGGCTGACGGGCCGGGCGGCCTTCCTCGCGCTCGTCGTCTGCTCCCTCGTCGTGGCGCTGGCGTACCCGATGCGGCAGTACGTCTCGCAGCGCGGCGACATCGCCGACCAGCGCGAGCGGATGGCCGACGCGGAGCAGCAGGTGGAGCGGTTGCGGGACGAGAAGGCGCGGCTCCAGGACGACATGTACGTCCGCCGCCTGGCCCGCGAGCACCTGCACTACGTGCTGCCCGGGGAGACCGGGTACATCATGATCGACCCGGAGGCGGCCGAGCAGCGCCGCAAGGACGAGGGCTCGGCCGACCGGCCCTGGTACTCGAACGTCTGGGAAGGCGTCGACGACGCGGACCGCGACTGACCGCGCACCGGACCCACGCGGCACGCACGACGACGCAGCACCACGCAGCACGACGACGCAGCAACGTAGAACGACGGATCCAAGGCAGGCATGGAAACCCCTCCACCCACCACCGAGCACACCGCCCCCACGGACGACGACATCGCGGCCTTCCAGCTCCAGCTCGGGCGCCCGCCGCGCGGTCTGCGGGCGATCGCCCACCGCTGCCCCTGCGGACTGCCGGACGTCGTCGAGACCGCGCCCCGGCTGCCCGACGGCACCCCCTTCCCCACGCTGTACTACTTGACCTGCCCGCGCGCCGCCTCCGCGATCGGCACGCTGGAGGCCAACGGCGTGATGAAGGAGATGTCGGAGCGGCTGGCGACGGACCCCGAACTCGCCGCCGCCTACCGGGCCGCGCACGAGGACTACATCGCGCGCCGCGACGAGATCGAGGAGCTGACGGGCTTCCCGAGCGCCGGCGGCATGCCGGACCGGGTGAAGTGCCTGCACGTCCTGGTCGGGCACTCGCTGGCCGCGGGCCCCGGGGTCAACCCGCTGGGCGACGAGGCCATCGCGATGCTGCCCGAGTGGTGGCGCAAGGGCCCCTGCGTGACCCCGTGCCCGGCCGACGGGTTCGCCGCGCAGGCCCCGGAGGAGGACGCATGACCCGCGTCGCCGCCGTCGACTGCGGCACCAACTCCATCCGGCTCCTCGTCGCCGAGGTCGATCCGAGCAGTGGCGAACTGGTCGAGCTGGACCGACGGATGATCATCGTCCGACTGGGGCAGGGCGTCGACCGCACCGGTCGGCTCGCCCCCGAGGCGCTGGAGCGCACCTTCGCGGCCTGCCGCGAGTACGCCGCGGCCATCGCCCAGCACGGCGTCAAGCGCGTCCGCTTCGTCGCCACCTCCGCCACCCGCGACGCCGAGAACCGCGCGGACTTCGTCCGGGGCGTCGTCGACATCCTGGGCGTCGAGCCCGAGGTGATCACCGGGGACCAGGAGGCCGAACTCTCCTTCACCGGTGCCACCGGCGAGCTGCCCGGCCACGAGGAGCGGCTGGTCGTCGACATCGGCGGCGGCTCCACCGAGTTCGTCATCGGACGCGACCGGGTGGAGGCCGCGCGCTCCGTGGACATCGGCTGCGTCCGGCTCACCGAGCGCCACGTGCGCAGCGATCCGCCGTCGGCGGCCGAACTGGCCGCGGTCCGCGTGGACATCGAGGCCGCCCTGGACCTCGCCGAGGAGACCGTGCCGCTGCGCGGCGCCCGCACGCTGGTGGGGCTGGCCGGCTCCGTCGCCACGGTCGCCGGCATCGCGCTGGGACTGGACGCGTACGACTCCCGGGCGATCCACCACTCCCGGATCTCCCGCGCCGCGGTCGCGGAGATCGTGCGCACCCTGGCCGCCGCGACCCACGACGAGCGGGCCGCGATCCCGGTGATGCACCCGGGACGGGTGGACGTGATCGTCCCGGGCGCGCTCGTCCTGCTCGCGATCATGGAGCGGATCGGGGCGGACGAGGTGGTCGTCAGCGAGCACGACATCCTCGACGGAATCGCGGCGTCCATCGCCTGATCGGCAGCCCTGCGGGGGGCTGCGCGGGGCCCCACGGAGGCCGGCGCCGGGGCCGTCCAGGCGCATAAAAGCCGCATAAATGTCGCGGTGACACGGCCTTGATGAGAACTCGATGAGCAACTTCGTGAAGTTCTTCACAAGGAAAAGGGGCCTGATGGGGGCGGTGCGGGGCCGAAAGGCACGCGCTGCGGGGCCTTTGGGCCCGAAGGAGTGCGGGCGAAAGGGACTTCGGGGTGATTCGGGAAGGTGAACCACCGGACCGGCGAACCCCTGGAGTCCCCTCAAGGGGCCAGCTCACAGCGGGTGCCCAACGACTGGACCACCCTTCGGGTTCCCCAAGTGGACCATGACCTCGATCACGCGGGCCGCGCAGTGTAGCAGAGCCCGGTCGAGACCTTGTGAAGGGGCTCACGAGCACCCCCCACCAGGGGGGTGGATACTCGATGGCATGAGCACCACGGAGCGTCCCAGGATCCTCGTAGTAGGCGGTGGGTACGTTGGCTTGTACGCGGCACGGCGCATTCTGAAGAAGATGCGCTACGGCGAGGCGACCGTCACGGTCGTCGACCCGCGGTCGTACATGACGTACCAGCCCTTCCTCCCCGAAGCCGCCGCCGGCAGCATCTCGCCCCGGCACGTCGTCGTCCCGCTGCGACGCGTCCTGCCGAAGGCCGAAGTGCTCACCGGCCGGGTCACCACGATCGACCAGGACCGCAAGGTCGCCACCATCGCGCCGCTCGTCGGCGAGGCGTACGAGCTGCCGTTCGACTACCTGGTCGTGGCCCTGGGCGCGATCTCCCGCACCTTCCCGATCCCCGGACTCGCCGAGCAGGGCATCGGCATGAAGGGCATCGAAGAGGCCATCGGGCTGCGCAACCACGTCCTGGAGCAGCTCGACAAGGCCGACTCCACCACCGACGAGGAGGTCCGCCGTCGGGCGCTGACCTTCGTCTTCGTCGGCGGCGGCTTCGCCGGGGCCGAGACCATCGGCGAGGTCGAGGACATGGCGCGCGACGCCGCCAAGTACTACACCAACGTCAAGCGCGAGGACATGCGGTTCATCCTCGTCGACGCGGCCGACAAGATCCTTCCGGAGGTCGGGCCCAAGCTCGGCGCCTACGGCAAGGAGCACCTGGAGTCCCGCGGCGTCGAGATCTACCTGCAGACGTCGATGGACTCCTGCGTCGACGGCCACGTGGTGCTGAAGAACGGCCTGGAGGTCGACTCCGACACCATCGTGTGGACCGCCGGCGTCAAGCCGAACCCGGCGCTCGCCCGCTACGGCCTCCCGCTCGGCCCCCGCGGCCACGTGGACACCTCCACCACCCTCCAGGTCCAGGGCACGGACTACATCTGGGCCGCCGGCGACAACGCCCAGGTCCCGGACGTCGCCGCCCGCAAGGCCGGCGTGGAGAACGCCTGGTGCCCGCCGAACGCGCAGCACGCCCTGCGCCAGGCCAAGGTCCTCGGCGACAACGTGGTCTCCGGCATGCGGGGCTTCCCGCAGAAGGAGTACAGCCACGCCAACAAGGGCGCCGTGGCCGGCCTCGGCCTCCACAAGGGCGTCGCCATGATCGTCATGGGCAAGATGAAGATCAAGCTCCGCGGTCGGCTGGCCTGGTACATGCACCGTGGCTACCACGGCCTCGCGATGCCGACCTGGAACCGCAAGATCCGCGTCTTCGCGGACTGGACGCTCGGCATGTTCCTCAAGCGCGAAGTCGTCTCCCTCGGCGCGATCCAGTCGCCGCGCGAGGAGTTCTACGAGGCGGCCAAGCCGACGCCCGCGCCGGTCACCGCCACCCCCGAGAAGGCCAAGGCTTCCTGACTCCGGCCTTCCCGGTCCCGTAGGCACCCGAACGAGGGGCCGCCCGCCATCCGTGGTGCGGGCGGCCCCTTCGCCGTGCCCGGGGCACGACCATGCGGGGGGTTCACAGCGGGATACGGGCGTTTCACGGTCAGTACGGGCGCCGGGCGGGAAGCACCCTCAGGGGTCGGGTTGTTGTCGTGACGGCAACCCGCAATCCGCCAGCCGGAACGCCGGAACCTCACGGAGGTGTGCGCCATGGCCCAAGCCGCAGTGCGGCTGACCGCCCTCGCCGAAGACCTGTTGGGCAAGCCCTTCCCCGTCCGCCTGCGGGCCTGGGACGGGTCGGAGGCGGGGCCGCCGGGCGGACCCGTGCTCGTGGTGCGGCACCGCCGCGCCCTGCGGCGGCTGTTGTGGCGGCCCGGCGAGCTGGGCCTGGCGCGCGCCTGGGTCGCCGGGGAACTCGACGTCGACGGCGACCTCTACACCGTCCTGGACCACCTCACCGGCGTCCTCTGGGAGCGTGCCGACGCCGCCCGCGAAGCCGACGCCGCCCATGAAACGGACAGCCGGCTGCGGCGGCTGCGCGACCCGGGGCTGCGCACCGCGGCCCGCGGCCTGTTGGCGCTCGGCGGCGCCCTGCCGCCCCCGCCGCCGCCCCCCGAGGAGGTCGGCCGCCGTGCCGGCTCCTCGCACACCAAGCGCCGCGACCGCCAGGCCATCAGCCACCACTACGACGTCGGGAACGACTTCTACGCACTCGTCCTCGGTCCCTCCATGGTGTACTCCTGCGCCTACTGGGGCGACGGCGCGCTGACCCTGGAGGACGCCCAGCGCGCCAAGCTCGACCTCGTCGCCCGCAAGCTCGCCCTGAAGGAGGGCGACCGGCTGCTGGACGTCGGCTCCGGCTGGGGCTCGATGGCCATCCACGCCGCCCGCGAGTACGGGGCGCAGGTCACCGGCGTCACGCTCTCCCGCGAGCAGGCCGCGTACGCCCGCAAGCGGGTCGCCGAGGCCGGGCTGACCGACCGGATCGAGATCCGCGTCCAGGACTACCGGGACGTCAGGGACGGCCCGTACGACGCCATTTCCTCCATCGGGATGGCCGAACACGTCGGCTCCCTGCGCTACCAGGAGTACGCGGCCCAGCTCCACGCCCTCCTCAAGACCGGCGGCCGGCTGCTGAACCACCAGATCGCGCGCCGCCCGCAGGCCGACGAGTCGGCGTACGAGGTGGACGAGTTCATCGACCGGTACGTCTTCCCCGACGGGGAGCTGTCGCCGCTCGGCGCCACGGTCACGGGCCTGGAGTCCGCCGGCTTCGAGGTGCGGGACGTGGAGTCCATCCGCGAGCACTACGCCCTCACCCTGCGCCGCTGGGTGGCCAACCTGGAGGACGACTGGCAGCAGGGCGTCGCGCTCACCTCGCCGGGCCGGGCCCGGGTGTGGCGGCTGTACATGGCCGCGTCCGCGCTCTCCTTCGAGCGCAACCGGATCGGGGTGAACCAGGTCGTCGCCGTGAAGACCGGCGCGGACGGGGCGTCCGGGCTGCCGCTGCGCACCCGCACCTGGACCTGACGCCCGCCCGCGGCGCCGCCCCCGTACGTACGTGGGAGGGCCCCGGGAATCCCCGGGGCCCTCCTCGTGCCGTGCCGCTGCCGCGGCTACTCCGTCTTGATCGCGGTGAGCATGTTCAGCCGTGCGGCGCTGCGGGCCGGCCACATCGCGGCCAGCACGCCGACCACGCCGGCCAGCAGCAGGAAGACGCCGATCCGCCCCCACGGGATGACCAGGGCGTAGCCCGGCAGGGACTCCCGGAACGTCTCGCCGATCGCCCAGCCGAGGAAGGCGCCGAGGGCGATGCCGATCACCGCGCCGAAGAGCGAGATGACCACGGCCTCCAGACGGATCATCCGCTTCACCCGGCGGCGGTCCAGGCCGATCGCCCGCAGCATGCCGATCTCCTGCTGACGCTCGAAGACGGACATCGCGAGGGTGTTGACGACTCCGAGGACCGCGATGATCAGGGCCATCGCCAGCAGGCCGTACATGATGTTCAGCATCGTGTTGATCATGCCGCCGAACAGGTTGCGGATGTCCTGCTTGTCCATGATGGACATCGCCGGGTTGTCACCGAGGGCCTCCACCAGCGCCTGCTCGTTGGCCTCGGTCTCCCCGCCGGCCATCTTCACCCACACCTCGGGGATGGAGGGCTTCTCCTCGAAGGGGGCGATGACCTTGGTGTCGAGGAGGTAGGGGGCCACCATGTCGTTGTCCTCGAAGACCGCGCCGACCGTCAGCGTCTTGTCGGTCTTCACGTCGTCCCGGTGGAAGGTGACGGGCACCTGGTCGCCGGGCTTCCAGCCGTTCTTCTCGGCCGTCTTCTCGGCGATCGCGAGCTGGCCGTCGGCGAGCGTGCCCAGCGAGCCGGAGACCGTCTTGAGGTGGAAGACGCCCTCGACGCCCTTGGGGTCCACCCCGGAGACCGACTTGTACGAGTCCTTGATGTCGAAGGACGCGTTCTGCCGGGGCGAGATCGCCTCCACGCCCTTCGCCTTCGCCAGGGCGGTGACCGCGGACGGGTCCAGGGACCGGCCGCTGTCGGCCATGGTGACGAGGTAGTCGGCGCGGATGTTGTCCGTGGTCGACTTGTCGATGGCCTGGCCGACGGTCACGCCGATCACGGTCAGACCGGTGACCAGGGTCAGGCCGATGGCCAGCGCGGACGCGGTGGCGCCGGTGCGGCGCGGGTTGCGGACCGCGTTCTGTCCGGCGAGCTTGCCGGCGACGCCGAAGACTCCGTGCAGCAGCGGGCGCACCAGGGCGATCAGCGGCCGGGAGAGCTGCGGGATCAGCACGATCACACCGATGAGGGCCAGGAAGGCGCCGCTGGCGATCATGTAGCGGCCGGTGGTGCCGTCGCTCGCGCCGGCACCCGTGGCGATCAGCCCGGCGCCGCCGGCGGTCAGCAGGGCGCCGATGACGTTGCGCACCAGCAGGGACTTGGCGGAGGCGACCGAGTGCACGCTGCTCATCGCGGCGACCGGCGGGATCTTCGCGGCGCGGCGGGCGGGCAGCCAGGCGGCGAGCACGGTGACGACCACGCCGACGGCGAGGGCGGCCAGGATCGCGTTCGGCGAGATCACCAGCGGACCGTTGGGGATCTTGGCGCCGAAGGAGCCGACCAGCGAGCGCAGCCCGACCGCGAGCCCGAGGCCGAGGACGAAGCCGATGGCGGACGCGATGACGCCGACGAGCAGCGCCTCCAGGATCACCGAGCGCTTGACCTGTCGGCGGGAGGCGCCGACGGCACGCATCAGGGCCAGCTCGCGGGTGCGCTGGGCGACCAGCATGGTGAAGGTGTTGGCGATCAGGAAGATGCCCACGAAGAGGGCGATGCCGGCGAAGCTGAGCAGCATCGTGCTCATGTTGCTCATCTCGCGCTTGATGAGGTCGGCCTCTTCGTCGGCCAGCTTGGTGCCGGTCTTGGCGTCGGTGTCCTTCGGCAGCAGCGGCTGCACACCGGCCAGGACGGCGGAGTCGGCGGTGCCCTTCTTGGCGGTCACCTTGATCGTGTCGTAGTGGCCGGGCTTGAGGTACAGCTCCTGCGCGACGGCGGTGTCGAAGAGGACGAGGCTGCCGCCGGCGTTGACGGCGCCGTTCTCGGTGGTGAAGACACCGGCGAGGGCGTACTCCTTCACCGGGCCGTTGGTGGCGACCCGGACGGTGTCGCCGACCTCGTACTCGCCCTTCTTGGCGGTCTCCTTGTCGAGCGCTATCTCGTCGGCCTTCGCCGGGCCGTTGCCCTGGGTGAAGTCGTAGTCGGCGTCCTTGCCGTCCTTGCCGGGGGCGAAGTTGCCGCCGGCGTTGGCCCAGCCGTTGCCGATGAGCTTGCCGTCCTGGTCGGCGACGCCGGCGAAGCCGTCGACCCGGCCGGTGGCCTCGTCGACCTCGCCGAGGCCCTGGATCTTCTTCAGGGTCCCGGCGGGCAGCCCGGCCTCGTCGCGGCTCTCGACGACCACGGCGATCTTGTCGTAGCCCTTGGCCGACTGGTTCTTGAAGGCGTTGCCGAGGGTGTCGGTGAAGACCAGGGTGCCGGCGACGAACGCCACGCCGAGCATCACGGCGAGCACGGTCATCAACAGCCGGGCCTTGTGCGCGAGCACATTGCGCAGAGCGGTACGGAACATGTCAGTCAATCCTGTGGTGGGAGCCGGGGCAGCGGAGCTGTCGGCCGGGTCAGCTGGTCCGGCCCTTGGCGTCGAACGCCTTCATCCGGTCGAGGACGCCGTCGGCGCTGGGGTTGTGCATCTCGTCGACGATCCGGCCGTCGGCGAGGAAGATCACCCGGTCCGCGTAGGAGGCGGCCACCGGGTCGTGGGTGACCATGACGACGGTCTGGCCGAGCTCGCGGACCGAGTTGCGCAGGAAGCCGAGGACCTCGGCGCCGGAGCGCGAGTCCAGGTTTCCGGTCGGCTCGTCACCGAAGATGATCTCCGGCTGGGAGGCGAGGGCGCGGGCCACGGCGACGCGCTGCTGCTGACCGCCGGAGAGCTGGGTCGGGCGGTGGCTGAGCCGGCCGGAGAGCCCGACCATGTCGATCACGTTGTTCAGCCACTGCTTGTCGGGCTTGCGGCCGGCGATGTCCATCGGCAGCGTGATGTTCTCCAGCGCGGTGAGCGTCGGCAGCAGGTTGAACGCCTGGAAGATGAAGCCGATCTTGTCGCGGCGCAGCTGGGTCAGCTGCTTGTCCTTGAGGGAGCCCAGCTCGGTCTCCCCGATCCGCACGGAGCCGGAGCTGAAGGTGTCCAGGCCGGCCACGCAGTGCATCAGCGTGGACTTGCCGGAGCCTGAGGGGCCCATGATCGCGGTGAACTCGGCCTGGTTGAAGTCGACGGTGACCCGGTCGAGGGCGACCACCTGGGTCTCGCCCTGCCCGTACACCTTGGACAGGTCCGTGGCGCGGGCGGCCACGGTGGTGGGCCGGTGGGTGAGGGACATGGTGGTCACGGGGGCACTCCTGTCGGCGTGACGAATCGGGGATGACTCCATCGTGACCGCCGCCGTACGTCCGAACGTCAGCCCTCGTGCCCGTTCCGATGGCCCTCTTTGGTCGCACCGGCTCCTCGGTTCCTCCTCCTTGGGTATGACGGCACCCCCGAGACGGGAAGATCGGATCAGTGCCGCGCGACGCGTGCATCCGGCATGTGTGCGAGGCACGTACTGTGGGTCCGCGACGGGCCGGGCCGGGGCCCGCGCCCGGGTCGGGCACGGGCGACGAGTTTCCGTCAATCGCGTGAAGTCGCGAGAGTGACCACGTGTCGGGACATATGTGCCCACGCGCCGTTCACCAGCACTGATGCCCAATCAGGCGGCAATAAAATAAGACAACATCGGGCCATCGGCCGCCATTGAGAAGGATCAGCCCGGATAGGCTCGTCCCTCGTTGCGAGCGGTGTATCAGGCCCGGATGGTGGAACGTAGACACGGCGAGCTTAAACCTCGCTGCCCTTCGCGGGCGTGCCGGTTCGAGTCCGGCTCCGGGCACCGCAGGGGGCCCGGGGAAGCGGTCAAAAGTCGTTGAAGCTGAAAACATCGGATGGGTGAGTCCACCATCCACTTCCACCCCCTCCCGCAGGACGCCGCAGCCCGCCCGACGACCCCCGTCAGCGACGTGAGAGCCCGGTCACGATCCGGAAAGATCCTCCGTTGGCACTAGGGCAGAGGCTTTGCGCTCCCATTACTCTTGTCGCAAGGCCGCATCCGGCGGCCATGGAGGAGTGAGATGAGGAGCAGTAACCCGGTCTTCTCGCGACGGGGGTTCAGCCGCGACAACGGCATGGCGGGCTTCAACGCGCAGCCGCAGGCCGGGGGCGCCGCCGTAGCCACCAACCCTTACGCCCAGGGCACGGGCAACCCGTACGCGACCAACCCGTACGCCCCGACCGACCCGCAGGTCGCCGGTGGCGGTCCGCAGGCGCCCGCCGGCGCCGGTGTGATGACCATCGACGACGTCGTCTCGCGCACCGCGATGACGCTCGGCACCGTGGTGCTCACCGCCGTCCTCGCCTGGGTCACGCTGCCCGTCGACGAGGGCGCGCTGGGCAAGTCCTACGGCATCGCGATCGGCGCGGCCCTCGTGGCCTTCGTCCTCGCGATGGTGCAGTCCTTCAAGGCCAAGCCGGTTCCCGCGCTGATCCTGGCGTACGCGGCCTTCGAGGGCGTCTTCCTCGGCGTGATCTCCAGCGCCGTCAGCACCTACATCAGCCCCGGGGTGGTCGCTCAGGCCGTCCTCGGCACGATGGCGGTCTTCGCCGGTGTCCTGATCGCGTACAAGATGCGCTGGATCCGGGTCACGCGCCGCTTCTACGGCTTCGTGATGGCCGCCGCGATCGGCTTCATGCTGCTGATGGCGGTCAACCTCCTCTTCGCCGTCTTCGGCGGCGGCGACGGCCTGGGCTTCCGCAGCGGCGGCCTCGGCATCCTGTTCGGCGTCCTCGGCATCGTGCTCGGCGCGTGCTTCCTCGCCCTGGACTTCAAGCAGGTCGAGGACGGCATCACCTACGGTGCGCCGCAGCGGGAGGCGTGGTTCGCGGCCTTCGGCCTCACCATGACCCTGGTGTGGATCTACCTGGAGATGCTGCGCGTGCTGTCGATCATCCAGGGCAACGACTGATCCTGACGCCAGGGCGCGAGCGCCCGGCGTGAAGGAGGGCCCGCAGGCACAGCGCCTGCGGGCCCTCCGCCGTTTCCGGACCGTCCCTCAGAGCAGTCTCCGTGCGGCCCGCCGCAGGTCGTACTCGTGGATGATCGCCTTGGCGTGGCCGTACGAGAGGTCGTGCTCACTCCGGAGCCAGCTCACCTTCTCCTCAAGACGGAAGAGAGAGGGGCCTTCCTCGACGGTGTGCAACCAATCGGAGATCTCACGACCGGTGCAGTGGGGGATGCGGGAGAGGAGATTGCGGTGGGTCTCTTCGGAGAAGACATGGGACATCGGCGCCTCCGGACGCTTAGCGCGTGTGCTCCTTGTCGCCACCGTGCCTGAGGCGCCGGCCGTTGGCAACACTCCGTGGGGTGTGCATAGGGTGCGGTGTGCTTGATACGACCCCCCTGCTCGACGCCGCCGACCACTTCGCCGCCGCCTTGCGCGCGGCACCGCAGAGCCGCCTCCAGCGGGGTGCGGCGGCGGAGGGCCTGGCCCTGGCCAGGGAACTGGCGCTGCGCGCCCAGCGAATCGAGACGCCGGAGCGCGAGCCGCGGACCATGCCCGACGCGGGCGTCTTCGTCGTCGCCGACCAGGTCCAGGTCGCCGGCCGCGACCTCGCCGAGGCGCTGCGGAAGGGCTCCGCGGCGGAGGTTTCGGCCGTGACGGAGGCGGTGTCCGCGATCCGAGCCGCGGAACGCAGGGCGTTTCCCTGACGAGCGCGTGCGGTGCGCTGACGTGTTGCGGACAGCCCCGCGCGCCCCCGAACCCCGCCGCTTCTCTCTTGGATCACCGGGACGCCGTCGGGGCCCGTCGAAAGGGGCCTCGGCGAGTTCGTCCGGCACGTCCTTCATCGGGACAGGGTGTGATGCAGCCGCCCGCCGCATGTGCGGTCAGACGCGGGCCTCATCCGGTGGTATTCCTGAACGTCTCCACCGCAAGGCGACCTGTCTTGTTCGCGTTCCCGTGAAGGCGATGCAGAAGCAGCCATTGACCATCTTTGCGTGCTCCAGCGACGACTGATGAGTCCCGAGTGGCGCCGATGTGGTAGAGGGATGATTCTCCTCGGAACCAGCTGGGGGCAGGCTCGCCCAATTCGCGGTCGACCGCGAGTCCCACCAATACGCGGGCGGCTGTGCGTGGTGTCGTCCAGAGTCCTCCGGCGGGGAGCATGGGCCCCGAAAGGCTCCACGTGCTTCGAGGTCGGCCGAGGAGGCTGCGGCGGACCAGTCGGCGTTCCTTGGAGGGATGCGCGGTCATCGCGCCTGGTTCCAGTCCCAAGGGGGTGAGAACGTGCTGGTCCACCAGCTGCTGGAACGGGGAGTCGGCGGCAGTCGTGAGGGCAAGCCCTAAAATGCAGTACCCGAGGTTGGAATAGCTGACCGTCCCAGTAGGTCCCGCCCCCGCTTGATCGAGAGTCCGCACCACTTCGTTGAGGGATTCGTAGGTGAATGAAGCGTATGGATCGCGAATCTTTGGCGTGAGATTTGAGGGGAGCCTCGGTAACCCTGATGTGTGCTCGGCGAGTTGCCGCAGGGTGATCCCGGTCTTCTTCGGCGCTTCAGGCAGCCATTTTTCGACCGGATCGTCTAGGCGCAACGTGCCCAACTTCTCCAGCTGCACCAGAATGGTGCCGGTAATCACCTTTGTTAGCGATCCCACTTCAACGAAAAGATCCGGATCGTGGCCATGTGCGATTTGGTCACGAATTCCGCTTCCACCAAGGATGCATGTGGGCGTTCGCATGTTCGGTTACTCCTCCTATCGCTTGCTGCTCTGACGCCTTCTCCTGGGGAAGGAGGGAATTCTCGGGCTTCTTGTCATTTGTTCGACCCCGCGGGCGGTGGGTCAGGCTGAGGCGATGAGGTCGAGGACGGATTCGATGGAGCTGAGCCGGGCGACGACATGCCGCACCCACTTGTCGTTCGGGTGGGCGGGGGCTCGTCAGTCGACTGCGTCCCACGACGTGGACAGCGCGGTGATGCGGGCGCCGTACTCCATCGCCTCCCGCCACTCCGGGGGCCAGGACGTGTGGCCGTGGTGCGCGCCGGCGAAGGCGCCGGCAAGCGCGGCGACGGAGTCGGAGTCGCCGGAGGAGTGCGCGGCGCGCTGGACCGTCGAGCGCGGGTGGCCGTCGGTGACGAGGAGGCAGTACAGGGCCGTGGCCAGCGCTTCCTCGGCCACCCAGCTCGCCCCCACCGCCTCACAGGGGTCGCGTTCCGCGTCCTTCGCCCGGAGCGCCTGCGCCGCGATGTCCAGGGCGCGCAGGCACTCGTCCCAGCCGAACGCGATGAACGACGCCGGGTCCGGTGCGCCCGCCTTGGCGGCCAGGTCGCCGAGCCAGTCCCCGCGGTAGGTGTTGCGGGACTTCTGTGCGTACGAGCGCAGTTCGGGCAGCAGCTCGTCGAGCGGGCAGCGGTGTGCGAGGAGCCAGGTGGCGTGGCACGTCAGGTCGCTGGCCGCGAGCGCGGTGGGGTGGCCGTGGGTGAGCGCGGCCTGGAGCTGGGCGATGCCCGAGCGCTGGCCGCCGCTCAGGGCGGGGACGAGGGCGACGGGGGTGACGCGCATGTTGGCGCCGCAGCCCTTGGAGTTGATGACGGTGGCGTCCTGCCAGCGCATGCCGCGTTCGAGGTTGGCGCAGGCCCGCAGGCAGGTCTGACCGGGGGCGCGGTCGTTGTCGGGGTCGTGCAGCCAGCTGACGAAGTGCTTGCGCAGGGCCACCTCGACGCCGTACGGGGTGAGGGCGGCGGCGGCTTCGCGCGGCCCCGGTGTACCCGCGCCGGCCGCCACGAGCGCCTCGCCGACCGCGAGCGCCATCTGGGTGTCGTCGGTCACCCGGACCACGTCGCCCGCGGACAGCGGCAGCCCCATCTCCTGCCAGGTGCCGAACGTCGCCGCGATCTGCTGCATGTCGAGGAACTCGGTGGGGTAGCCCATGGCGTCGCCGACGGCGAGGCCGAAGAGGGAGCCGTCGGCCGACTTGCGGACCCGGTCGGTGTTGAAGTGGCCGGCGGACTCGTTCAGCGCCCGCTGGCTCCGGGCCTCGGCGAGGGAGCCCTGGACGATGTGCGTGTACGTCGAGGAGGGCCAGAGCCGGATCAGCTCGGTCACCGTCTGGGACGGGGCGAGTCCGCGGGCCTTGCCCGAGTGGAGCCGCTCCCGCCACTCGCCGCCGCGCGAACCGTCGGACCTGAGGGGCAGCCACCCGGCCGCGTCGTCCCCGTCGTTGAACCACAGGTAGCCGACGAGGGAGTTCTCCGTGTCGGCGACCGCCACGTACTGCACCGGGCCGTCCGTCTTGTGCCGGTAGCGCGGCGGTCCGTCGACGATCCGCTGACCCGATCCGTCGTCCTCGAAGAGGCGGGGATCGGTCGTGATCTGGACGAATCGGGGGCGTCCGGCGTCGCTGCGGTCGGAGTTCACTGCCTCTTCCTCGGGCGTCTGGGCCTGGGGACGGTCCACGTCCTGGTGCAACACATCATACTTTCGGGGGCCTTGGAGCCTCCCTGTCCAGGGCGTCCGTGACCGTGCGGCAGTCCTCCGCGAAGCGGGCGAGGCGCTGCGGGCCGAGGACGTCGACGAAGAGCGCGCGGACGTCCGCCGCGTGTTCGGGGGCGGCGCGGCGGATCGCGGCGCGGCCCGCCTCGGTGAGTTGCACGTCCGGGTAGCGGCCCGTGCGGGAGGGCTCGCGGGTGACCATGCCCCGGCGTTCCATCCGGGTGATGTGGTGGGACAGTCGGCTCTTCTCCCACTGGGTCGCCGCGGCCAGGTCGCTGGGGCACATGCGTCCGTCGGCGGACTCCGAGAGGTTGACCAGGATCTCGTAGTCGGCCGCCGAGAGGTCGAAATCGTGTTGCAGGCGGGAGGCGAGGCGGGCGCTCAGCATGCGCTGCATGTGGAGGTAGGACCGCCAGGCGCGCTGTTCGGCCTCGTTCAGCCAGGGCTCGTCGGACATGGCAACGATCCTAGCCTCTAGTTGACGCATCAACCGAGGGGAAGTAGCGTGGCGATCGCTGAAGTTGATACGTCAACCTATGGCCCAGGGGAGTAACGATGTCCGAAACGAAGAAGACCATTGTCGTCGTCGGGGCGACCGGTTCGCAGGGCGGCGGGCTCGCCCGGGCGATCCTGGCCGACCCGGACGGGCCGTTCGCCCTGCGCGCCCTGACCCGGAACGCGGGCTCGCCCGCCGCCCGCCGCCTGGCCGAGGACGGCGCCGAGGTGGTGGCCGCCGACCTTGACGACGAGGCGTCGGTGCGCGCCGCGTTCGAGGGGGCGTACGGAGCGTTCGTCGTCACCAACTTCTGGGCCCAGCGCCCCGAAGCGGACGTACGGCGCCGCACCGCGGCGCAGATGGAGCTGGAGCAGGCGGGCAACGCCGCCCGGGCCGCGCGGGCCGCCGGGCTCCGGCACGTCATCTGGTCCACCCTGGAGGACACCCGCCCCGCGCTGGGCGGCGACGACCGGGTGCCGGTGCTCGAAGGCGACTACACCGTGCCCCACTTCGACGCCAAGGCCGAGGCGGACCGGCTGTTCACCGCGGAGGGCGTCCCCACCACCTTCCTGCGCACCAGCTTCTTCTACGAGGCGTTCCTGGGCGGCATGGGCCCGGTGCGCGGCGAGGACGGCACGCTCGCGCTCACCCTGCCGATGGCCGACGCCCCGCTCGCCGGGATCGCCTCCGACGACATCGGCCGGACCGCGCTCGGCGTCTTCCGCCACCCGGAGCTGGTCGGCAAGACGGTCAGCATCGCCGGTGCGCACCACACGGGCGCGGAGCTGGCGGAGCTGTTCACGGCGGCGCTGGGCGAGAAGGTCGCCTACCGGGCGGCGAGCTTCGACGAGTACCGCGCGTCCGGTGCGTATGCCGCGGACGAGGTGACGAACATGTTCGCGTACTACGTGAAGGCCGCGGCCACCTTCACCGGCGACCGCGACCTGACCGCCGTACGGGCGCTCAACCCCGGCCTCCAGTCGCTCCCCGAGTGGCTGTCGCAGCACGCCGCGGCGACGGTCCGATGAGTACCGGTGTGCGCTCGGGCGGCCGACGCCCCCTTGCGAGCTGACGCCCGGTACCACCCACCGGCCCGCAGAGGGGAGCTATCCGAAGGGAAGCACCGGGGCTTGGGGCGTTGGGCCCCGCACCGGGGCACAGGGCGCGGGTGCGGTCAGGTCGCGCTGGCCTCGACGATCGAGAGGACCGTGGGGGTGGGGACCACGCGGCGCAGGCGGAGGTCCGCGCGGGCGAAGAGGGACGCGAAGTCCGACTCCGTGCGCTCCCGGCCCGTCAGGGACGCCATCATCATCAGGTCGAGGTCCTTGCCCTGGTGGGGCTCGTTGCCCGACGGGATCACCGCGTCGATCACCAGCACCCGGCCGCCCGGGGACAGCGCGGCCCGACAGTGCCGCAGCACGGTCACGCACTGCTCGTCGTCCCAGTCGTGCAGGATCCGCTTGAGCAGCAGGACGTCCCCGGTCGGCACGGACGCGAAGAAGTCGCCCTCCGCCGTCTCCCACCGGCCCGCCGGGTCCGCGGCGCCCGGCAGGCGCGTGGCGAGGCGGTGGCCGGCGAGCACGTGCGCGCGGTCGTACAGCACGCCGTGCAGCGTGGGGCCGGCCGCCAGCACGTCGGCGAGCAGCCCGCCGTAGCCGCCGCCGACGTCCACCACCCGAGCGGCCTCGGGGAAGTCGTAGGCCGCGGCGATCGGCGCGTTCTCGGCGTCCGACATGGACGCCATGCCCGCGTGGAAGACGGCCGCCGTCGCCTCGTCCCGGGCGAAGTGGTCGAAGAACGGCATCCCGAAGAGCGCGTCGAAGGCCGAGCCGCCGTCCGTCAGGCAGCGGCTCATCTCCCCGGCCGGCCGCCACATCGTGGGGTCCGTCAGCATCAGCACCGCGGAGCGCGCCGAGACCGGGGCGTCGCTGCGCAGCGCGTCCCCGTCCGGCGTGAGCCGGAACCGCCCCAGGTCGTCCTCGGCGAACAGCCCCCGGGTCGCGAGCAGCCGCAGCACCCGGTGCAGCGCCCCCCCGTCCTTGCCGGTCGTCGCCGCCAACTCGGCCGGTGTCCGCGGGCCGTCGGCCAGGTGGTCCGCCACCCCGACGGCCGCCGCGGCGCGCAGCGCCGCCGGGTACAGGAACCCCACCGCCTGGTCCACGAGCAGCGCCGCACTGCGCCGTGCGTCCGCCAGCTCGCCCGTCGTCTTCTCGTCAGCCATGGACACGCCTCCCTGAGGGCCGGTTGGCACCGGCTCGACCGGGGGGACAGCATGCCAGCAGGCGGGAACCGACCGTTCGGTTCCCGCCAGTGGTCGCCGGGGCCCCGGCGGGGGTTTCAGGCGGTCAGAGGGAGGCGATCACGCGGTCCGCGAGTATGTAGACCGTCTCCCCGCCGCAGACGAACGTCAGGGCGTACGCGCCGGAGACGCCGGAGCCGCCCAGCAGCACCGGGGTGTCGCCGTCGCGCAGCGCCTGCGCCAGGCGTTCGGCGGTCTCGCGGTGGCCGGGGGTCAGGCACAGCGTCGTCCCGTCCGCGAAGACGTACACGTCGAGCGTGCCGAGCGGGCCGGGTCGTACGTCGGCGAGTTCGGTACGGGCCTGCGCCAGCTCCTCCAGCCGGGCCACCGTGCGCTCCTGGTCGGTGACGACGGGCGTCTGCACGGGGACGAAGTCCGGGTGCGAGGGGTGCCGGCGGCGGGCGGCGGCCAGTTCGGGGGAGTCCTCGGCGAACTCCGGCGCCTCCGGGAGGTCGGCCATGTCCTCCAGCGCCTCCGTCATGTCGTAGTCGACGGCCTCAAGACCGACGAAGTCGGCCTGGCGCGGCACGTAGAAGGGCAGCTCCTCGCCGGGGACGCCGGGGACGCCGGGTGCGCCGGTGGAGCCGGTGGAGCCGGGCGCGGACGCCCCGCCGACCAGGGGCGCGGGTGCGTCGGCGGCGTCCCGGGCCTCCTGCGCGGCCCAGAAGGCGCGCGCCTCGGCCAGCTCCCGCTCCCGCTCCTCGGCGAGGGCTTCGGCGACGGCCGCGCGTATCTCCGCGGCGGGCGTGGGCCGTGCCGGCGGTACGGAGGCGGCGGCCGGCTGCGCGGCGGAGTGGGCGGCGTGCTCGGCGAGCTCCGCCCTGAGGGCGGTGACCTGCCGGCGGAGCCCGTGGGCGGCGTGCAGGGCGGCGGCGCCCACGACCGTGGCTGCGCCGCAGGTCAGCAGCAGGGCAAGAGACATGGCGCTCACTGACGTACTCCCTGTTTCATCGACACCCCGAATTCCTACCTCAGCTTGCGATGAGGCTGCCCCTGCTGTCAGTGCATTACGTCACGAAGTGGACAGGACTTTTGGCCTAGGGCTGACCCGGGTGGACCGCTGACCTGCGGAAACGATTCTTCGAATTCGGGTCCCCTTTTTCTCCGGTTTTTCTCCGGGGAACCCGGACCCGGAGGTCCGAACGCTAGCTCAGCCGCTCGATCACCATCGCCATGCCCTGGCCGCCACCCACGCACATCGTCTCCAGGCCGAACTGCTTGTCGTGGAACTGGAGCCCGTTGATCAGCGTGCCCGTGATCCGCGCGCCGGTCATGCCGTACGGGTGGCCCACCGCGATCGCCCCGCCGTTGACGTTCAGCTTGTCGAGGTCGACGCCGAGGTCCCGGTACGAGGGGATCACCTGCGCGGCGAACGCCTCGTTGATCTCCACCAGGTCGATGTCGTCGATCGTCAGCCCCGCGCGGGACAGCGCCTGCTGCGACGCCTCCACCGGGCCGTACCCCATGATCTCGGGGGAGAGCGCCGAGACGCCCGTGGACACGATCCGGGCGAGCGGGGTGACGCCCAGCTCCCGTGCCTTGGTGTCGCTCATGATCACCAGTGCGGCGGCGCCGTCGTTCAGCGGGCAGCAGTTGCCCGCGGTGATCAGGCCGTCCGGGCGGAACACCGGCTTCAGCCCCTCGACGCCCTCCAGCGTCACGCCCGCCCGCGGGCCGTCGTCCTTGCTGACGACCGTGCCGTCCGGGGTGGTCACCGGGGTGATCTCGCGCTCCCAGAAGCCGTTGGCGACGGCCGCCTCGGCGAGGTTCTGGGACCGTACGCCGAACTCGTCCATGTCCCGGCGGGTGACGCCCTTGAGCCGGGCCAGGTTCTCCGCGGTCTGCCCCATCGCGATGTACGCGTCGGGCAGCAGGCCGTCCTCGCGCGGGTCGTGCCACGCGTCGACGCCGCCCTCCGCCGTCCTGGCCGTGCGCGCCTGCGCCTCGTCGAAGAGCGGGTTCTTGGTGTCGGGCAGCCCGTCGGACGAGCCCTTCTCGAAGCGGGAGACCATCTCGACGCCGGCCGAGACGAAGACGTCGCCCTCGCCGGCCCTGATCGCGTGCAGCGCCATCCGGGAGGTCTGGAGCGACGACGAACAGTAGCGCGTGACGGTGCAGCCGGGGAGGTGGTCCATCCCCATCTGGACGGCGACGATCCGCCCCAGGTTGTGCCCCTGCTCCCCGCCGGGCAGCCCGCACCCCAGCATCAGGTCGTCGATGTCGCGCGGGTCCAGCTCCGGCACCTTCGCCAGCGCGGCCTGGACGATCGTCGCGGTGAGGTCGTCGGCGCGCAGGCCCTTCAGGGAGCCCTTGAAGGCCCGGCCGATGGGGCTGCGGGCGGCGGAAACGATGACGGCTTCGGGCATCACGGCTCCAGGGAGGGAGGGGGAGGACTCGATGGAAGCTACCGTCAGGTAGGTGCGGGGTCACGGGCGTCGGGGTGTGATGGTCACCTCAATTCTAAGCGCGCGCTCAGAGTTGCGCAGGAGGGCGACGGTTTCTCGGGGGGTGCGGTGGCGCCGTGGAAGTGCGGCGGTGTTGGCGTCCGCGGCCCGGTGGTGGGCAGGTCGCGGTCAGGGGCGTTCCGTCACGGCCGGGGCCGTGCCCCGGGGCGGGTGGTCTTCGAGGTGCTCCGCGCGGATCCGGCGCCGGCGCCGGTGCTTGAGCAGGGCCCACGGGGCGCGCGCCGCCGTGACCTCCGTGCCCGCTTCCCGTACGGCCGTGGCCGCCGCCTGGGCCACCGGGAGCACGTCCTCGTCCCGCGCGGCGTCCAGCCGGTCCGCCTCCGGCCACAGGCCGAGCGCCGCGCACAGCGTGGGCAGGAGCGCCATGGACGCGGTCGCGTACCCCTCCGCCGACGGGTGGTAGTTGTCCACCGAGAACATCTCGCGGGGGTTCGCCGCGAACTCGGGGCCCAGCAGGTCGCCCAGCGAGACCGTGCGTCCGCCCTGCTCCACGGTGACGATCGTCTGGGCCGCGGCGAGCTGCCGGGAGACCCGGCGGGCCAGCCACCGCAGCGGCTGGTACACCGGCTCGATCGTGCCCAGGTCGGGGCAGGTGCCGACGACGACCTCCGCCCCGGCCGTACGCAGCCGGCGCACCGCCGACGACAGGTGCCGCACCGACTCCGTCGGCGGCATCCGGTGCGTGACGTCGTTCGCACCGATCATGATCACGCAGACGTCCGGCAGTCGGGACGTGTCCGACAGCAGCAGCGTCACCTGCCGCTCCAGGTCGTCCGAGCGGGCGCCCGGCAGCGCCACGTTCACCACGTCGACGGGGCGCTCGGCCACCGCCGCCAGGCCGGAGGCCAGCAGCGCCGCCGGCGTCTGGCCCGCGCGCCGCACCCCCTGGCCGGCCGCCGTCGAATCGCCGAGCACGCCGAGGAACAGCGGCTGCGTGCGGCCGAACGCCAGCCCGTACAGCCCGTCGCCCCGCGGGGGCAGCGGCGCCAGGCCGCCGCCCACCGACCTCTTCGCCAGCTGGACCTCGGCGAGCAGCAGCCCCACGGCAGCCACGCCGACCAGGCCGATGCCGCCGCCTCCGTAGGCCGCGCCCGCAGCGATGCGTCGCGCCACTCTCGCTCCCGACACCCGCCACCTCCTGTCGTCAAGAGCTAACTGCCCGGTAACCGCCACCGCCCAATCACGGTCACCTCCGCATACGCTGGAGCGCACCCTCAATCGGTTCAACGCAATCGGTTCAACGCCAGATCCCGGAGAACAATTGTGCGCTTCCACAACTCGATGATCAGTCTTGTCGGCAACACGCCGCTGGTGAAGCTGAACAGCGTGACCGCGGGCATCCAGGCGACCGTCCTGGCCAAGGTCGAGTACTTCAACCCCGGCGGCTCGGTCAAGGACCGCATCGCCCTGCGCATGATCGAGGCGGCGGAGGAGAGCGGCGCCCTCCAGCCCGGTGGCACCATCGTGGAGCCCACCAGCGGGAACACCGGCGTGGGCTTGGCGATCGTGGCCCAGCAAAAGGGCTACAAGTGCATCTTCGTCTGCCCGGACAAGGTGTCCACGGACAAGATCAACGTACTGCGGGCGTACGGCGCCGAGGTCGTCGTCTGCCCCACCGCCGTCGACCCCGAGCACCCGGACTCGTACTACAACGTCTCCGACCGGCTCGTGCAGGAGACCCCGGGGGCGTGGAAGCCGGACCAGTACTCCAACCCGAGCAACCCCCGTTCGCACTACGAGTCCACCGGCCCCGAGCTGTGGGAGCAGACGGACGGCAAGATCACCCACTTCGTCGCCGGGGTGGGCACCGGCGGCACCATCTCCGGCACCGGGCGCTACCTCAAGGAGGTCAGCGACGGCGGGGTCAGAATCGTGGGCGCGGACCCCGAGGGCTCGGTCTACAGCGGCGGCTCCGGCCGGCCGTACCTGGTCGAGGGCGTCGGCGAGGACTTCTGGCCCACCGCGTACGACCGGACGGTGACGGACGAGATCGTCGCCGTCTCCGACAAGGACTCCTTCCAGATGACCCGGCGCCTCGCGAAGGAGGAGGGGCTGCTCGTCGGCGGTTCCTGCGGCATGGCGGTCGTCGCCGCGCTGCGCGTCGCGGAGCGGCTCGGGCCGGACGACGTGGTCGTCGTGCTGCTGCCGGACAGCGGACGCGGCTACCTCTCCAAGATCTTCAACGACGAGTGGATGGCGGACTACGGCTTCCTGGAGGAGGCCGGCCCGTCGGCGTCCGTCGGCGACGTGCTGCGCCACAAGGAGGGCGGCGCCCTCCCCAGCCTGGTGCACATGCACCCGGAGGAGACCGTCGGCGAGGCGATCGAGGTGCTGCGGGAGTACGGGGTGTCGCAGATGCCCATCGTGAAGCCGGGCGCCGGCCACCCGGACGTGATGGCCGCGGAGGTCATCGGCTCGGTGGTGGAGCGGGAGCTGCTGGGCGCCCTCTACGCCGGGGCCGCGGTGCTCGCCGACCCGCTGGAGAAGCACATGAGCCCGCCGCTGCCGCAGGTCGGCTCGGGGGAGCCGGTGTCCGAGCTGATGGCGGTGCTCGGTGCGGCGCAGAGCGCGGCGGACGCGGCGATCGTGCTGGTGGAGGGGAAGCCGACGGGGGTCATCAGCCGGCAGGACCTGCTGTCCTTCCTCGCGGGCAGCGCGAAGTAGCACGACGGACGAGCGGGCTGCCGGTCGGTCGGACCGCCGCGACGGCCCGACCGACCGGCAGTTTTCACATCGCCGCAGCACGGGCTTAACACGGAGCGGGAACAGTGGTGGTCGTCGGCGGGGCGCCTCACGCAGCGGGCGCTTCGACCGGCACCACACCGGCGTCACGGGCTTCGGAGCGGCTCCCGGTCCCGACGGCGCCCGGACGCGGCGGTGCCCGGCCCTCACCGGGCCGCGGTCGCGTCCCACGCGGGGACCGTCGCCGTCCCGACCTCCGGCCGGCGGCCGAAGGTGTGCGGCGGCCCCCGCGTCGTCTCCCCGCGGGATCGCGCCGTGGCGCGCACCCGGTCGTGCGTCGCCCCGTCAGTCCGTCCAGTCGGACTTCTCCTCGCGGTTGCGCTCCCGGCCCAGCCACGGCCAGCCGCGGGCGGCGTGCACCGCGTTCACCCCGACGATGCCGATCCAGGTCACGATCAGGCCCTTCAGCCCGGCGTTGACCACGCCGATCGCGGTGAGGGGCACGGCGAGGATGATCGAGATGATCCCGAAGCCGAACCGCTCGCCGAAGCTGGCGTCGACGGGCAACTGGGGCGGCCTGGCCCCGCGGGCGACCACCATCTGCTGCTCGGCCATCTGACGGCGCACCCGTCGGTCCACCGCACCGTCCACGCGCTGCTCGACCTTCTCCAGGAACGAGTCGACCAGCGCCGACTCGTACTCCTCGCCTAGGTCGCGGCGGGCGTTGAGCGTGGCGTTGAGTTCTTTCCTGAGCTCAGGATCGCGGGCTTCCATGCTTCCGTACGCTACGGCCCCGGCGACCGCGCGTCAGTGGGGGTAGCCCCCGTCTTTCCCCTAGGGAGTGTCCGGAAGCCGCCACCGCGCCTGCCAAGGAAGCGACCTAGCCGCAGCCCCGCCGCTACGCGATGAGGCCCGCCTTCCGCGCCCAGTCGTCCGCGGCGTCCTCCGCGTCCTTCTTGTCCTTGTCGACCTGGCGGTTCAGCTCCGTCAGGTCCTCCGTCGTCAGGGCCGCCCCGAGCGCGGCCAGCGCCCTGCGGACCCGGGAGTCCGCCTTGCGGTCGGCGATCAGCGGGACGACGCGCTGGCCGGGGATGAGGTTCTTCGGATCGCTGAGCACCACCCACCCCTCCTCCTTGATGTCGACGTCCGTGGTGAAGAGGTTCGCCACGTCCACGTCGCCCTTCCTCAGCGCGCTCTTCACCAGCGGTCCGGAGGAGTCCAGCGACGTGAACTCCTTGAACTCCACGCCGTACACCTCCCTCAGCCCGACCACCCCGACGACCCGGGTCTTGACCTCGGGCAGCGCCCCGATCGTCAGCTTGCCGTTGTGCCTGGCGAGGTCGGCGAGCGAGGAGAGGCCGTACTCCCGCGCGGTCTCCCGGGTGACGGCGAAGGCGTCGGAGTTCTCCGCGAGGCCGTACGGCAGCACCTGGAGCCCGGTCGGCAGCGCCATCGCGATCCTGTTCTGCATCTCGCCCTCCTCCGTCGCCCGGGACTTCGCGTCCAGGTGGTGCAGCAGGGCGCCCTGGTACTCGGGCAGCAGGTCGATGTCGCCGCCGCGCACCGCGGGGAAGAGGATCTCGCGGCTGCCGATGTTCGGACGGACCCGCACCTTCACCCCCGCCTCCTCCAGGACCGCGGCGTACAGATGGCCGAGGATCTGGTTCTCGGTGAAGTTGGCGGTGCCGATGGTGATGCCGTCCTTGCTGGACCCGCCGCCGGACAGGTCGCCGCCCTCGCCTTCGAGGGAGGTGATGCCGCCGCTGCACGCGGCCAGGGCGGGGACGGACGCGACGGCGAGCAGCCCGCCCAGCAGGGCGCGGCGGTGGATGGTGGGGTTCCTCGTCATGGGGTGTGGTCCGTCCTTGAGTCCTTGGGAGGGGCGAAGAGGGCGCGTTGGACGCCGGCGAGGGCGAGGTCGAGCACCAGGGCGACGGCCGCGACGAGCACCGCGCCGCCGAGCACCTGCACCAGGTCGCGCTGCGCGAGCCCGTCGAAGACGTACCGGCCGAGCCCGCCGAAGCTGACGTACGCGGCGATGGTGGCGGTCGCCACCACCTGGATCAGCGCCAGCCGCAGCCCGGTCATGATCAGCGGCGCCGCGAGTGGGACTTCCACCCGCAGCAGCACCTGGTGGGCGCGCATGCCCTGGCCGCGGGCGGCGTCGCGGACCTCCGGGTCGACGGCGCGCATCCCGGCGTAGGTGTTGGTGACGATCGACGGGACGGCGAGCGCGACCAGCGAGACGTACACCGGGGTCATGGACAGCCCGCTGGCGAGGAACACGAGCACGATCAGCCCGACGGTCGGCAGCGCCCGCCCGAAGGAGGAGAGGTTGATCGCGAGGAACGCGCCGCGGCCTGTGTGGCCGATCAGCAGCCCGATCGGCAGGGCGATGACCGCGGCGATCACGGTCGCGATCAGCGAGTACTCCAGGTGCTCGGCGAGCCGGTTCGCGATGCCGTCGACGCCGGACCACTGGTCGCCGCTGGTCAGCCAGGAGCCCAGGTCCTTGAGGAGTTCACCCATGTCAGGCCCTCCCGCCCTTCCGGTTCCAGGGGGTGAGCACGTACTGCACGGCCACCAACAGCGCGTCCGCGACCAGCGCGAGCAGCAGGGTCAGGGCCACCCCGGCGACCACGGGCGTCGGGAAGTCGCGTTGGAAGCCGTCCGTGAAGAGTTGCCCGAGGCCGCCGTCGCCGATGTACGTGGCGACGCTGACCAGCGAGATCGACATGACGGTGGCGATCCGCACCCCGGCCATGATCACCGGCAGGGCGAGCGGCAGTTCGACCGTGAGCAGGGTCCGCAGCGGTCGGGTGCCCATGGCGCGCGCGGCCTCCTTCGCCTTCGGGGGCACGGCGTCCAGGCCCTCGACCGTGTTCCGCAACAGGACGACCAGCGTGTAGACGGTCAGACCGACGACGGTGGTGGTGCGGGTCAGCCCCGACACCGGCAGCAGCAGCACGAAGATCGCGATCGAGGGGATGGTGAAGAGGACGTTCGCGAGGCCCAGCAGGACGCCGCGCAGCAGTCGTACGCGGTGGGCGAGCACGGCGAGCGGCAGGGAGATCAGCAGGCCCAGGGCGACGGCGGTGAGCGCCGCCTGGAGGTGGTCCACGCTCAGTTCGGTCAGCTCGGCGGCGTGGTCGCCGATCCAGTCCCAGTCGACGGTCACCGGGTGCCGCCCCGCGGGGCGGTGGGCTCGGCGGCCCCCGTCGCGCCGTCACTGCTGTCGCATCGGTCAGTCCGTGCGGGCGGTACGGCGGCGGGGACGGCCGGATCCGGGGCGCGGGCCGCGGTGGTGTGCGCCTCGCCCGCCCGTGCGTGGATCTCGTCGCGCGAGGTGACCCCGGTCAGCGCACCGGCCGCGTCCACCCGGGCGACCAGCCCGCAGGGCGAGGCGACGGACTCGTTCAGCGCGGAGAGCAGGGAGTCCGTGTCGCGCAGCGGTCGTACGGGACGCAGCGCGGCGTCCTCGGGCGCGTCGCGGTCGCGCCAGCCCACCGGCGTGCGCCCGGGGCCGAGGACCAGCTCCCAGCGACCGCCTTCGGGCACCGGTCCGCTCGCCACGTCCGCCAGCGCGATCAGCGACAGCAGCTTGAGGCCGCGCTCCGCGCCGAGGAAGTCGGCGACGAACGGGTCCGCGGGGCGGGCCAGGAGCTGCGCCGGGGGCGCGTACTGCACCAGTTCGCCGCCGGTGCGGAAGACGGCGATCCGATCGCCCAGCCGTACGGCCTCGTCGATGTCGTGGGTGACGAAGACGATCGTCTTGGCCAACTCCTTCTGGAGTCGGAGCAGCTCGTCCTGGAGCTGGGTGCGCACCACGGGGTCGACCGCGCCGAACGGCTCGTCCATCAGGAGGACGGGCGGGTCCGCGGCCAGCGCCCGGGCGACGCCGACGCGCTGTTGCTGACCGCCGGAGAGCTGGTGCGGATAGCGCTTGGCCGCCTCCGGCGCCAGGCCCACGGTGCCGAGGAGTTCGGCGGCGCGCGCCCGCGCCTTGCGCCGGCCCCAGCCGAGCAGCAGCGGCACGGTCGCGACGTTGTCGAGGACCGTGCGGTGCGGGAAGAGGCCGGACTGCTGGATGACGTAGCCGATGGAGCGCCGCAGCAGGGCCGCGTCCTGGGTGAGGACGTCCTCGCCGCCGACGCGGATGGTGCCGGAGGTGGGCTCGACCAGCCGGTTCACCATGCGCAGGGTGGTGGTCTTGCCGCAGCCGGAGGAGCCGACCAGGACCGTGATCCCTCCCTCCGGCACGTCCAGGGTGAGGTCGCGAACCGCCGTGGTGCCGTTGGGGAAGCGCTTGTGCACTGCTCGGAATTCGATCATCAGTCGTCCCTTGCCCGGCTGCATATGGTCATGCAGAGTTCTGCGTGGCTGAATAATTTGTCGATGTCCCGGCATCGATCGCTCGCACTGGATGCCCGAACGGCGAGACCGACTGTCTGAAGAGGGAGGATTTCGCAGCGATGTCGTCTCGGTTGGCGGACAGGTCGCGTCGTGCAGCCGGCACGACGGAGCCCGCGACTCCCGCGCCTCAAGCACCCGACCCGGCAACTCCCGTACCCAATCCCGCGCCGCCCGCACCCACTCCGACGCACGCATCCGCTGCCTGCGGCATCTCCGACGTCGTCGGCTGCGAGCTGGTCGCCGCGGTCCGGGCGCTGCGCCTGCGCGACCTGCGGCCCGCCCCCGGGCTGCCGGTCGGCCGGGCCTTCGCGCTGGCGGCCGGCGCGCTGGAGGCGGACCCGGCGGACCGCGCGCTGACCGAAGATGTGACTGCGGCGGCGAAGCTGCTCGACGACCTCGCAGGGATCGCCGGGCCCGCGACGCAAGCGCCCACCGGCCCCGGGGCCGGGTCAGACCGCCACGACGAGAACAGGTGACCTACGGCATGACAGACAGCCCCGCCGCGCGGCTGCAACAGCTCTTCGAGGGGCACCGGCTCACCCCCACCCAGCGGCGCATCGCCCACAGCATGGTGCGCCGCGCCGCCGACGTGCCGTTCCTGTCCAGCGTCGAGCTGGCCGAGGTCGCCGGCGTCAGCCAGCCCTCCGTCACCCGCTTCGCCGTCGCCCTCGGCTTCGACGGCTACCCCGCGCTGCGCAAGCACCTGCGGGAGGTCGTGCCCCCCGGCTCCGTACCGGTCGAGGACGCCCTCAACGAGTACCAGCAGGCCGTCCGGGCCGAGATCGACAACCTGCGCCACCTCTCCGACCTGCTCGCCGACCCGGCGCCGGTGCTCCGCGCGGGCACCCTGCTCGCCGCCTCCCGCCCGCTGCCCGTCCTCGGACTGCGCGCCGCCGCGGCGCAGGCCCGCGGCTTCGCGTACTTCGCGGGCAAGGTCCACCCCGACGTCCGGCTGCTGGACGAGGGCGGCACCCTGCTCGCCGACCGCATCGACGACGCCCGGCACGCCGGCGCCACCGCCCTGCTCTGCTTCGCCCTGCCCCGCCACCCCCGCGAGGTGGTGGCCGCCCTCGCGTACGCGCAGGACGCCGGGCTGACCGTCGTCACCGTCGCGGACTCCGCCTTCGCCCCCGTCGCCGGCCACAGCGACCTGCTGCTCCCGGCGGCCGTGGGCACCGGGCTCTCCTTCGACACGGCCTGCGCGCCGATGCTGCTGGGGCGGGTGCTGCTGGAGGCGATGTGCGACGAACTCCCCGAGGCGCAGGCGCGCCTGGAGGAGTTCGACACCAAGGCGGCGGCGCGCGGCCTCTTCGTCGAGTGATTCGGCGATGCCCGTCGGCCGAGTGACGTCGGCCGGCCGATTTCTCAGGCGGCCCTCAGAAAACGTCGCTAACCTCCGCCGGACGGACATCTCAGCGAGGAAGGGGTACGGGCGTGGGGCGCGGGGCTCAGTCGTTGGCGAGGGTGGCGGTGGTCGTACGGGCAGGGGCCGTGCCCCTGTGGTGGCTCGGGCTCTTCGGCGCCGCGGTCGGCGCGCTGGTGCCGGGGCTCACGGGCCGTCGGATCGGACTGCTCGCCGGGGCCGCGCTGTTCATCGTGGCGCTGGCCGTGACCGCGGTCGCCCGGCGGCAGCGCTACGCCCACTTCGCGGAGGCGGCGACCCGGGCCGGGCGCGGCGACATCCTCCAGGACCGCAGGGTGACCCTGCGGATCCGCCGGCGCGCCCTGCGCTGGTGGTTCCTTGCCGCCTTCGTCGTCGCCGTCGTCAGCTCCTTCGCCCTGCCCGGCACGGTCGGGCTGCTGATCGCCGGCGTCGGCGCGGGCCTGTGGCTGAAGGCGCTACGGCTCGGGCGGTTGGAGCGGGACGGCGAGTTCCTGCTGTGGCTGCGGACCGACTGGCTGTCCGGCGGGCCCGTCGGCAAGGCGGTCAAGGGGTTCAGGACCACGGGTGTCGCGGCCGGGGACGCCGCGCCCGGCGGCGCCCGGCGCCGCTGACTCCGTCGGGCTGCAGGGCGGCGCCGTCGACCAGCTTCGCCAGTCGGACGCACGAGGCGCGGGCCTCCCGGTGGAGCCGGTCGACGTCCACCCGCGGACCCGCGGTCAGGGCGAGGGCCGCGGACGGGCCCACCGCGTACGTGGCGACGTAACCCCGCTCGCCGCGCACCAGCACGTCCTGGAACCGGCCGAGACCGGTCGCCTCGCTCAGCCGCACGCAGACGCCGAGCGCGACGACCGCCAGCGCGGCGGCGCACTCGGGGTCGCCGACGTCCGAGCCGAGCACCAGCCCGTCCGTGCTCGCCGCCAGCGCACCGGTGAGCTGCGGCAGGCGCAGCCTCAGCCCCTTCAGTTCGGCGAGCACGTCCTCCTCGGCCGGCATCGACCTCTCCTCCCTGGCGGTGTCCAGGAGGTTACGCAACGTCGCTGCCCTGGCCGAGCGTTGGGGCATTTTCCATCGGAACATGCCCCCGGCCCGGTACAGTTCGCACCCCGCGGCGCCGCCCGCACCAAGCTCCCGGGCCCGCGACCCCGCTACAACAGGGCGTTCACCTGCGCACCGCCCGACTCCGCCACGATCTCCGCGGTGCTCTGCGCCTCCCGTACGAGCGCGAACGAGCCGCCCTCGTAGCCGTACACCGCCGGACGCGGCAGGCTGTTGTACCCGTAGTGGTTCGAGAAGTAGTACGCGCCGGTGTCCAGCGCCGCGGCCACGTCGCCCTGCTCCAGCGGCGGCAGGGCGCGCCCCTCGGCCAGCAGGTCGCCCGCGAAGCAGGCGGGCCCGGCCACGTCCTGCACCACGGGCGCGCCCGTCTTCGGCCGTCCTTCGCCGTCGTACGCCGCGATCCGCAGCGGCCAGGACGCGGGCGCGTAGACCGTACGGGTCGCCACCTGGACGCCGGCGTGGGTGATCGCGATGGGGCGGGCGCCGGACACCTTCGCGTACTCCACCCGGGTCAGCACCGTGCCGTGCTTGGCGACCAGGGACCGCCCGAACTCGGTGACCAGGCCGTACCGTCCGTCCAGCAGCCCCGGCACCGCGTCCTTCAGCAGTCGGGCGTACTCGGCGTGCGTCGGCTCCTCCTCGTCGGAGGCGAAGTTCACCGGCAGTCCGCCGCCGATGTCGACGGTGTCGACCTGCTGGCGGCCGGCCGCCGCGTTGATCTCCTCGGCCAGCGCGTACACCTCCCGCACGCCCTCCACCATCCGCGCCAGCGGGACGCCCTGCGAGCCGGAGTGGGTGTGCAGCCGGGTCAGCCACGGCCGGTCCAGATACATCCGTACGACCGCCTCCCGCGCGCCCGCGTCGCGCAGCGCCACCCCGAACTTGGAGGTCGCGGTCGCGGTGGACAGCGCGCCGATCGAGCCGGCGCCGATCTGCGGATTCACCCGCAGGCCCAGCGGCGGCAGCGCGGTGCGTCCCGCCACCAGGGCGTCCAGGCGGGCCACTTCCTGCGGGTTGTCGGCGTTCAGCGCGATCCCCGCGTCCAGGGCCTCGCGCAGCTCCCCGGGGGTCTTCGCGGGGGAGTCGAGCACGGTCCGCGCGGCCGGGACGCCGGCGGCGCGCGCCAGCGCCAACTCGCCGGGGCTCGCCACCTCGGCGCCGATGCCCGCGGAGTTCAGCAGCGCCAGCACGGGCACCAGGGGCGCCGCCTTCACGGCGAAGGCGTGCAGCACGGGGGCGTCGGTGACGGCGGCGAACGCGTCGTGCAGCCGGGCCGCGGAGGCGCGGATCCCGGCGGTGTCCAGGAGCGCGACGACCGGGTGCGCCTCGCTGAGCAGCCCCTGCTCGACGGCGGCGCGCACGGCCGCGTCACGACGGCGTACGACGGCTTCTTCAATGTGTCCAGCGTGTTCGAGGTGTTCGAAGGCCATGTGTGTCAGCCAACCACCCGGCCCCGCTCCGGCGCGACCTGTTGACTAGCTCTATTCATGGGATCAGGATGTGAATAAGTCGAGTCGCGAGGAGGCGCCGCCATGTCAGGACCCCGCCCCGTACGGGCACCGCGCGGTACGGAACTGAGCGCCCTGGGATGGCAGCAGGAAGCAGCCCTGCGGATGCTCCAGAACAACCTGGACCCCGAAGTCGCCGAGCACCCCGACCGCCTCGTCGTCTACGGCGGCACCGGGAAGGCCGCCCGCGACTGGCGCTCCTTCGACGCGATGGTGCGCACCCTGAAGACCCTCAAGGCCGACGAGACGATGCTCGTCCAGTCCGGCCGGCCCGTCGGCGTCATGACCACCCACGAGTGGGCCCCGCGCGTCCTGATCGCCAACTCCAACCTGGTCGGCGACTGGGCCTCCTGGGAGGAGTTCCGCCGCCTGGAGGCCCTCGGGCTCACCATGTACGGCCAGATGACGGCCGGCTCCTGGATCTACATCGGCACCCAGGGCATCCTCCAGGGCACGTACGAGACGTTCGCCGCGGTCGCCGCGAAGAAGTTCGGCGGCACCCTCGCCGGGACGATCACCCTCACCGCCGGGCTCGGCGGCATGGGCGGCGCCCAGCCGCTGGCCGTCACCATGAACGACGGCGTCGTGATCTGCATTGACTGCGACCCGCGCGCCATCGAACGCCGCATCGAGCACCGCTACCTGGACGTGCGCGCCGACTCCGTCGAGGAGGCGCTGCGGCTGGCGACCGAGGCGCGCGACGCCCGCCGCCCGCTCTCCGTCGGCCTGCTGGGCAACGCGGCCGAGCTGCTGCCGCGGCTGCTCGCCGAGGGCGCGCCCATCGACGTCGTCACCGACCAGACCTCCGCGCACGACCCGCTGGCGTACCTGCCGGTCGGCGTCGACTTCGCCGACATGGCGACGTACGCGGCGAAGGACCCCGCCGGCTTCACCGCCCGCGCCCGCGAGTCGATGGCCCGCCACGTCGAGGCGATGGTCGGCTTCCAGGACGCCGGCGCGGAGGTCTTCGACTACGGCAACTCCATCCGCGGCGAGGCGAAGCTCGCCGGCTACGACCGCGCCTTCGACTTCCCCGGCTTCGTCCCCGCGTACATCCGCCCCCTCTTCTGCGAGGGCAAGGGCCCCTTCCGCTGGGCCGCCCTCTCCGGCGACCCCGCGGACATCGCCAGGACGGACCGGGCGATCCTCGACCTCTTCCCCGAGAACGAGTCCCTGGCCCGCTGGATCCGCCTCGCCGGCGAACGCGTCCACTTCCAGGGCCTGCCGGCGCGCATCTGCTGGCTCGGCTACGGCGAGCGCGACCGCGCCGGGGAACGCTTCAACGACATGGTCGCGAGCGGAGAGTTGGCCGCGCCCCTGGCGATCGGCCGCGACCACCTGGACTGCGGATCGGTCGCCTCCCCGTACCGCGAGACCGAGGCGATGCTCGACGGCTCCGACGCGATCGCGGACTGGCCGCTGCTGAACGCGATGGTGAACGTCGCCTCCGGCGCGTCCTGGGTCTCCATCCACCACGGCGGCGGCGTCGGCATGGGCCGCTCGATCCACGCGGGCCAGGTCACCGTCGCCGACGGCACCCCCCTGGCGGCCGAAAAGGTCCGCCGCGTCCTCACCAACGACCCGGGCATGGGCGTCATCCGCCACGTGGACGCGGGGTACGACGCGGCGGACGCGGTCGCCGCGGAGCAGGGCGTCCGCGTCCCGATGCGGGAGGAAGCGTGAGCGGCGCAGCACGCGGTGCGTCCTTCCACGAGATGTGGCGCGAACTCGCCCCCATCGGGCGCGACCCCGGCAGCCGCGGGTACCGACGGTACGCGTGGACCGGGGCCGACGGCGACTGTCGCAACTGGTTCCGGACGCAGGCCGCTGACCGCGGGCTGCGCTACGAGGTCGACCGCAACGGGAACCAGTGGGCGTGGCTCGGCGACCCGGACGCCGGGAACGCCGTCGTCACCGGGTCGCATCTGGACTCCGTGCCCGACGGGGGCGCCTTCGACGGGCCCCTCGGCGTCGTGTCCTCCTTCGCCGCGCTCGACGAACTCCGCGACAGGGGAGCGGAGTTCGCCCGACCCCTCGCCATCGCCAACTTCGGCGACGAGGAGGGCGCCCGCTTCGGGCTCGCCTGCGTCGGCTCCCGCCTCGCCGCGGGGCAGCTCACCAGGGAGCAGGCGCACGCGCTCGTCGACGCCGACGGGGTGACCCTTCCGCAGGCCATGGAGCGCGCCGGGTACGACCCGGACGCCATCGGGGCCGATCCCGAACGGCTCGCCCGCATCGGCGCGTTCGTCGAGCTGCACATCGAGCAGGGGCGCGCCCTCGACCTCACCGACCACCCCGTCGGCATCGCCTCCGCCATCTGGCCGCACGGCCGCTGGCGGTTCGACTTCGCCGGCGAGGCCAACCACGCCGGCACCACCCGCCTCGCCGACCGCCGCGACCCGATGCTGACGTACGCCGCGACCGTCCTCGCCGCCCGCCGCGCCGCCGAGGACGCGGGTGCCGTCGCCACCTTCGGCAAGGTCGCCGTCGAACCCAACGGCGTCAACGCGATCCCGTCCCTGGTCCGCGGCTGGCTGGACTCCCGCGCCGTCGACCAGGGCACCCTCGACGCCGTCGTCACCGCGGTGGAGGCCGCGGCCCGGGAGCGCGCCGGCCGCGACGGCGTCGAACTCGCCGTCGTACGCGAGTCGTTCACGCCCGTCGTCGACTTCCCGCACGCCCTGCGCGACGAGATCGCCCGCATCCTCGGCGGCTCCGGCTCCGGCTCCGGCTCCGACCCCGGCTCCGACCCAGGATCCGTGCCCGTGCTCGGCACCGGCGCCGGGCACGACGCCGGCATCCTCTCCGCCGCCGTCCCCACCGCGATGCTCTTCGTCCGCAACCCCACCGGCGTCTCGCACTCCCCGGCCGAGCACGCCGCCGAGGACGACTGCGTCGCCGGGGTCCGCGCCCTCGCCGACGTCCTGGAGGGCCTGGCATGCCGGAGCAGCTGACACCCACCACGTACTGGGCGGAACACGCCTGGCTCGACCCGCACGTCACACCCGGCGTCGCGCTCGACGTCGGCGCCGACGGCCGGATCTCCGCCGTGCGCACCGGTCTCGACGCGCCGCCGCCCGGCGCCGTACGACTGCGCGGCCTGACCGTCCCCGGCTTCGCGAACGCCCACTCGCACGCCTTCCACCGGGCGCTGCGCGGCACCGTCCAGGTCGGCTCCGGCACCTTCTGGACCTGGCGCGAGGTGATGTACGGCGTCGCGTCCCGGCTCACCCCCGACACGTACCACGCCCTCGCCCGCGCCGCGTACGCCGAGATGGCGCTGGCCGGCATCACCGCGGTGGGGGAGTTCCACTACCTCCACCACGGCCCCGGCGGCACCCCGTACGCCGACCCCAACGCCATGGGCGAAGCGCTGATCGCCGCCGCCGACGACGCCGGCGTCCGCATCGCCCTCCTCGACACCGCCTATCTGCACGGCGGCCTCACCGCCGCAGGCCACCACCCCCTCGAAGGACCCCAACTCCGCTTCGGCGACGGCTCGGCGGACGCCTGGTACGAGCGCTGGACCCGGCTGCGGGAGTGGCAGCGCGACGACCGGGTGCGGATCGGCGCCGCGCTGCACTCCGTCCGCGCCTTCGCCGAGGACGACGGTTACGCCGACTTCGCCGCCCGCACCGACGGCGCCCCCGTCCACGTCCACCTCTCCGAACAGCCCGCCGAGAACGAGGCGTGCCTCGCCGTCCACGGCACCACCCCCACCGGGCTCCTCGCCCGGCACGGCTTCTGGAAGCCCACCACCACCGCCGTGCACGCCACCCACCTCACCGACGAGGACGTCCGCACCCTGGGCGCGGCCGGCGCGGGCGTCTGCATGTGCCCCACCACCGAACGCGACCTCGCCGACGGCATCGGCCGCGCCGTCGACCTCCAGCGGGCCGGCACCCCGCTGAGCCTGGGCAGCGACAGCCACGCCGTCGTCGACCTGCTGGAAGAGGCGCGGGCCATGGAGATGGACGAGCGGCTGCGCACCCGCACCCGCGGCCACTTCACCGCCGCGGCACTGCTGCGCGCCGCCACCGCCGACGGGCACGCCGCGCTCGGCTGGCCGGACGCGGGCCGCCTGGAGGCCGGCGCGCCCGCGGACTTCACCACCGTCGCCCTGGACACCGTGCGCACCGCGGGCCCCGTCCCGCGGCTGGCGGCGGAGGCGGTGGTGTTCGCCGGGACTGCGGCGGACGTACGGGACGTCGTCGTGGCGGGTCGCCCCGTCGTCCGGGACGGCACGCACCTACGGTTGCCGGACGTGGCGGCGGAGTTGGCGGCGGCGATCGCCGCGGTGCGGTCGTGACGTACGGGAGCCCCCGCGTCGTGGCAGCAGGCCCGACGGCAACAGGTCCGACAGCAGCAGGCCCGACGGCAACAGGTCCGACAGCAGCAGGCCCGACGGCACCAGGAACGCAAGGAGCGGCAGCACGGTGACCACCACCACCCTCATCACCAACATCGGCACCCTGGTCACCAACGTGCCGGGCCTCGGGGACGCGTCCCCGCTCGGTCTGCTGACCGAAGCCGCGGTCGTCCTCGCCGGCGGCAAGGTCGCCTGGGTCGGCCCGGCGGCCGAAGCCCCCGCCGCGGACGAGCGCTACGACGCCGGGGGCCGCGCGGTGCTGCCCGGCTTCGTCGACTCCCACTCCCACCTCGTCTTCGCCGGCGACCGCACCCAGGAGTTCAACGCCCGGATGTCCGGCCGCCCCTACCGCGCCGGCGGCATCCGCACCACCGTCGCCGCGACCCGGGCCGCCAGCGACGAGGCCCTGGAGGCGAACCTCACCCGCTACCTCGCCGAGGCGCTGCGCCAGGGCACCACGACCTTCGAGACCAAGTCCGGCTACGGCCTGACCACCGAGGACGAAGCCCGTGCGCTGCGCATCGCCGCGCGTCACACGGACGAGGTGACCTACCTCGGCGCCCACATCGTCGCCCCCGAGTACGCGGACGACCCCGCCGGGTACGTCGCCCTCGTCACCGGCGAGATGCTCGACGCCTGCGCCCCGCACGCCCGCTGGGTCGACGTCTTCTGCGAGAAGGGCGCCTTCGACGGGGACCAGGCGCGCGCGGTCCTCGCCGCGGGCATCGCGAAGGGCCTGGTCCCGCGCGTCCACGCGAACCAGCTGGGCCACGGCCCCGGCGTGCAGATCGCGGTCGAACTGGGCGCCGCGAGCGCCGACCACTGCACCCACCTCACGGACGGCGACGTGGCCGCGCTGGCGGACGCGGCCGGCACGACGGTCGCCACGCTGCTGCCGGGCGCGGAGTTCTCCACCCGCGCGACCTGGCCGAACGCCCGTCGACTCCTGGACGCGGGGGCGACCGTCGCGCTGTCGACGGACTGCAACCCGGGGTCGTCGTTCACCTCCTCCATGCCGTTCTGTATCGCGCTCGCGGTCCGCGACATGGGCATGACGCCCGATGAGGCGGTGTGGTCCGCGACGGCGGGCGGGGCGGCGGCGCTGCGCCGCGGCGACGTCGGCCGGGTGGCCCCCGGCGCCCGCGCGGACCTCGCGCTGCTGGACGCCCCGAGCCACGTCCACCTGGCGTACCGCCCCGGGGTCCCGCTGGTACGGGAGGTGTGGCGACGCGGGGTGCGGCTGGGCGCCTAGTGCTGTGACCGGAAGGCCCCGTGCGCTTCCGTTCGCCTCAGGACGGAGCCGCACTCACCGGCCGAGATCAACCGCAGTTCGGCCCCTTAGGGTCGGGGCATGACCCTTCCCCTTGCCCACAGCACCTTCGACTCCCTCCTCGTCGACGCCGTGCCCGACCAGGAGGCACTGCGCAAGGTCTACGAACTCCCCGGCGCCGCGGCCGTGCGCAAGCAGATGACGGAACTCACCGAACAGACCCGGCGGTTGATCGCCTGCTCGTCGCTGGTCCTGGTCGCCAGCACGGACGCCGAGGGCAACTGCGACGTCTCCCCGCGCGGCGGCCCCGCCGGTTTCGTCGCCGTCCTCGACGCCCGGACGGTGGCCATACCGGACGCGACCGGCAACAAGCGCCTGGACACCCTCAAGAACGTCGTCGCCACCGGACGGGCCGGGCTGTTGTTCGTCGTCCCGGGCCGCACCACCACGCTCAGGGTGAACGGCCGGGCCTGCGTCTCCACCCGCCCCGATCTGCTGGCGCAGCTCACCCCCGTGGGCAAGCCGCCGGCCAGCGCGCTGGTGGTGGGGATCGAGGAGGTCTATCCGCACTGCCCCAAGTCGCTGCTGCGCAGCGGTGCCTGGAAGCCGGAGCAGTGGCTGCCGGCGGACGCCCAGCCGACCTCGGCCGAGGTGACGCTGGCCCAGCTGCGGCTGCCGGAGCTGACGATCGCCGACATCGAGCAGCGGGAGGCGGATTCGCTGAAGTACCGGTACGAGTGACGAGCCGACCAGCGAGACCGGGTGCGCGCTCAGCGGGCCAGGTGGGCGTACGCCCGCGGATGCTCCCGCAGGTACTCGGCGAAGCCCTGTGCGGGCCGGCCGGCCAGGCGCACCACCGCGTCCGAGACGGTGGCCATCTCGCCCGCCGCGATGGCCCGGTAGGAGGTCACCCACCCCGCCACCTCCCACTCCGGCGCCCCGAACGAGGCGCGGGAGTCGTACGCCTCCGCCTCGCTCTCCGCCACGTAGGTGACGGTCCGCCCGGCGAACCGCGACAACTCCTCCGCGGCCTCGGTGAGCGTGATCGCCGCGGGCCCGGTGATCTCGTACGTCGCGCTGTCGTGGCCCTCGCCGAGCAGCACCCCCACGGCCGCGTCGGCGACGTCGTCGTGCGCCACGGCGGAGACCCGCCCCTGCCCGGCGGGCCCGCGGAGCACCCCGTCGTCCCCGGCCATCGCGGCGAGCGCGCCGAGGTAGAAGCTGTCGCGCAGGAAGGTGTAGCGCAGCGAGGAGGCGCGGACGTACTCCTCCGTGTACCAGTGGTCGCGGGCGAAGGTGAACGTCGCGTCGGGCGAGGCGCCGAGGAACGACACGTACACCACCCGCTCGACGCCGGCGGCGACCGCGGAGTCGACGGCGATCTGGTGCTCCCGCACCCGCCCGGGGTCCTCGTGCCCGGACACCAGGAACAGCGTCCCGACCCCGTCGCAGGCCCGCCGCATCGCGTCCGCGTCCCCGTACCCGGCGACCTGCGCGTGCTCCCCGCCCTCCACCTGGGGCAGCCTTCCGGCGTCCCGCCCCACCAACCGCGTCCGCACCCCGCGCGCGGCGAGCCGCCGGGCGACGCGTCCGCCGAGCTTGCCGGTGGCTCCGGTGACGGCGATGACGGGTACGGGTGCAGGTTCCACGCGGTGGCTCTCCTCGTACGACGGCGGACACGGCCCAGTGTCGACCACTGCGGCGGTCACCGCTCCTTGGGGAGCTGCTGGGTGGCGCAGTGGACGCCGCCGCCGCCCTCGCCGAGGGTGTCGACCGACACCTGCACGACCTGCCGCCCCGGGTACAGGTCGCGCACGACGGCGACGGCGTCCCGGTCGGCCCGCGCGTCGCCGAAGCGCGGCAGGACGACTCCGCCGTTGACCACGTAGTAGTTCACGTAGCTGGCGAGGAAGTCGGAGCCGCGCCGGCCGACGTCGACGGGCTCGGGCAGCTCGACGACCTCCAGCCGCTCGCCCCGCGCGTCGACCGCTCGGTCCAGGACGCCGCGGGCCTGGTCGTATGCGGCCGTCCAGACGTCCCGGGGGGCTTCGGGGTCGGGTGTGCTCATGACCACGACCCCGGGTTCGGAGAACCGTGCGAGGGCGTCGATGTGGTAGTCCGTGACGTCCTGTCCCTTGACGCCCTTCACCCAGATCACGGTGGTGACCCCGAAGAGGTCCTTCAGGGCCCGCTCGATGTCGTCCCGGGACCTGCCGGGGTTGCGGTTGTCGTTGACCCACGAGCTCTCGGTCGCCATGAGCGTGCCCTGCCCGTCGACCTCGATCGACCCGCCCTCGCCGACGATCGGCGCCTTGATCCGGCGGATCTCCGCGTCGGCGAGGATCTCCCGGGCGACCTGCGAGTCCCGGGTGTGGGGCTGCTTGCCGCCCCACCCGTTGAAGTTGAGGTCGACGCCGGCGATGCCCCCGGTGCCTGCGGGCCCGAGGACGAAGCTCGGCCCGGTGTCCCGCATCCACAGGTCGTCCACCGGGACCGGCAGGACCTCCACCCCCGTGCCGCAGGCCTTCGCGGCGGCCTTGGCGTCCCGGCCGTCGGCGAGCAGCACCACGGGTTCGAAGCGGGCGACGGCGCGGGCGATGCCGGCGATGTCGTTGCGCACGCCGGAGGTGTCGGCGCCCCAGATGCGCCGAGTGGGCCAGGCCATGTAGGTCAGCTCGTGGGGATGGGTCTCGTCGGGCATGCGCCAGCCGCGGGCCGAGGCCACGGGTGTGGCCCGCTCGCCCTCCGGCCGGCCGCAGGCCGCGAGGGCCGTCCCGACCGCGGTGACCAGCGCAGCTTGCAGTGTTCGACGCCTGGACATGGGCATCCCGTTCCTCCTGACTGAAAATTTAGTCAGTTCGAGAGTAAGGCATCATCGTGGTTCAGGACCTCGCCGTACTCACCGTCCTCCTAGGAGTTGTCGATGCCGGACAGGGGCACCCAGATCCTCCGAGCCGCCGCCCGGCTGATCGCCCGCCGCGGGGTGCGCGGGCTGCGCGTCGAGGAGGTCGCCGCGGAGGCGGGGGTCTCGACCGCGTTGATCTACTACCACTTCAAGAACCGTTCCGGCCTGCTCCGGCACACCCTGGAGTTCATCAACAAGCGCGCCGTCCGCTACACCGACGCCGCCCTCGACACCACGACGGACCCGCGCACCCGGCTCACCGAGATGCTGCTGCTGGAGTTCCAGGACACCCCCGAGGTACGGGAGAACAGCGCGGCCTGGGGCGAACTCCGGGCCAGCGCGGTCTTCGCCCCCGACCTCGGCGAACAGCTCGCCGCGGCGACCCGGGACTGGTCGGACGACGTCGCCCACCTGATCCGCCGCGCCCAGGAGGCCGGCCTCGCGGCCCCCGACGTCACGCCGGAGTCCGCGGCGGAACGCCTCACGGCGCTGACGGAGGCGCTGAGTGAACGCTGGCTGACCGGTATCGCGCCGCTTGAGCGCGTTCGCGAGCTGCTGGGAGGGGCGATCGACCGCGAGCTGGGAAACCGTGTTTAAACGGCTCGTTTAAAATATTTCGTTGACATCAGGGTGTGTGCGGCGCCATCCTCGTGGCATGTCCAACGACCCCTTCACCCCACCGCACCCCGACGAGGCGCGAGCGCACCGCGTCCCCGCGTCCCTCTTCCGCATCGCCGAGCGCCACGCGACCACCGACGCCCAACGCCACCGCCAGACCAACCCCATGCTGCTCGCCCCGCACGAGGCGGTCCGCCTCGTCTCCTTCCTCCTCAGCGGCGCGGCCCAACGCGACGAGAACGAACCAGAGGTCGACCAGGCGGACATCACCGCGGCCCTCACCCTCCTCCCCCTCGTCCGAGGCGAACTGGACGAACTGGAAACGGGCTTGCTCCAGATGGCCCGAGGCCGCGGCATGACGTGGCAGGACATCGCCTTCGGCCTGGGCCTCGGCACCCCCCAGGCGGCCCGCCAGCGCTTCGAACGCCTCGCGAGCCGCACGACGTCGCCGGACGGGGAGCCGTCTGCTACGTAGCGGTGTCCACGTTCCACACCGCAGGCAGGTCGCTGTCACAGAAGACGCAGACGAAGTGGCCCTCGCGCACGATGTTGTGCTCCCCGCACTCAGGACAGCGCCGGAACACCACCTCGTGGGTGAAGCCGGACGGTCGCCCGAGCCCTGGGAGATCCAGCGCACGGGCGACTGCAGGCCAGGAGCTGACGTCGGGGCAGTACCCGGTCGACTGGTTGCTGACGATCCCCACGACCCATCGGTCCGCATCACGGACGAAGCCGATCTCGCCCGCGCTCAGCACCGGCTCTCCGCTGGCACAGGCCACGTGCTCACTCCGCCGCGGCGCCAGCCGAAGCGCGCCGTCCGTGCGGACCACGAAGGTGAACGGCTCGACGAGTTCAGCCGCCGACCGCTCGGCGACCCAGCCCTCGAAGTCACCGGCCGACCCGATCCGACGACCGTCACCACCGGGCCGGACCGCGGCCCTCAGGGCGATCGGCCCCACGTACCGATAGCTCCGCGCCGACGCGGCACACCGCTCGTTCACAGCAGCAGGCCCCCCAGTGCGTGGGCGTACGAACGGAAACCGGCCTTGACCTCCGGGGGCGACGGCGAAGACGGAGGCAACACATCCGGAAGGTGCGCGACCCGCCAGGCGCGGAAGGTGTCCCGTGCCGCGACCCCCGGCTCCCGCCCCACGAGCCGCCCCGCGCTCCCCACCGCCCGCACGATCCGCTCGACCTGCTGTTCCGCTGCCCCGCTCCGCTGCACCGCTGCGCCGACGAGAGCGTGCAAGAACTCCGATAGTTGCAGGTCGGCCCCCATGTCCACCATGCGCCGTACGGCCTCGGGGCGCTCGATCTCGGGCGAGTACGCCTCGATGACGGCGGACCACAGCAGTAGCGATGGCGCTGTGATCTCGTGCTCCCGCAGCCAACCGAGTTCGTCGACGATCGCCATCGTCTCGGCGTGGTAGCCCCCGATGTCCCGGACCGCCTCCAGCACGGAGTTGATCTCGTCCCGGTGCTGAGCCACGAACTCACCGACCGACACTTCAGCGAGGGGTCGTGTTGCCCCGGCCGCGACGACGGCCCCGATCTCCACGATCCCGCCGAGGGGTCCGAAGACCGCTCGTGCGGAACTCGTTTCCGAAGGCATGCGCTTGCCTTTCTTTACCGTGCTTGCCATGTCGCTAGAAATTTCCCATTAGATGCTGAAGGATCGCGTCCCGCTGTGGCAACACCCGCAAGTTCGCATTGAGGTGTGCCACGCCCTCGGGGGTGTTGAAGAAGTACTCCGGAAGATTGCCCGCGGGGCCCTCGTGGAGCCGCAGGGCGCGTTCCGCGACGTCGCTGGGTACCTCTGCGCGGACGATGACGCCATCAGGCCCTGCGTACTGGGTGGCCGCCCGGTTGAAGTCGTCGGTCATGTACACCCCGGCGTTGGGCGTGTACTCACGCTTTTCCGAGGTGGACGTGTCCAGTGAGAACTCGTCACCTTGCCAGTTGCGAGTGCCGTGGTACAGCACCTTGTAAGGAGAGAGCCCGAATGGATCGATCTCCCGTAGCGGGTTCGGGACGTAGGAAACCGGGTTCGGCGCCGGTGCCAACCCCAGCGGGTCCGGCGTCACGTACCGCGCCGATTCCGGGTCGTAGTGGCGGAAGTAGTTGTAGTGCAGACCCGTTTCCAGGTCGAAGTACTGGCCCGGGAAACGCAGCGGTGTGTAGCCCGTGCTCGTGCGGGCCCATGTCGTCGTGCCCCACAGCGTGGCGCGGGTGTGCCACGCCAACTCGCCCGACTCGTCGATGAGTTCCGTGGGGGTGCCGACGAGGTCCGTCGCGATGGCGAAGAAGCGTTCGTCGACCTCCGTCTGGGACGCGTCCGCGGACAGGCGGCGCTCGGACTGGGAGAGGGGGCGCAGGCCCTGGTGGTCCCACGTCAGGGCCACCGGGTGGGGGAGGTCGGGGGAGTGGGTGACCTGTTCGCAGAGGGTGGTGGCGTCCCAGGTGAAGCGGGTCTCTTCCAGGACCGTGGCGCCGTCGTCCGCCAGGCGTTGCTTGGCGATGCGGCGGCCCAGCGGGTCGTAGCGGTAGCGCCAGCGGGCGCCGTCGGGGGTGGTGACCGCGGTGAGGCGGTCCTCTGCGTCCCACTCGTAGCGCCAGGTGTCCGGCTTGCGCGACAGGCGGGGCTTTTGGCGGAGGGTGATGCGGCCGAGGGCGTCGTGTTCGTAGCGGACCGCGCCCGCGCGGGTGATCGTCGTGCCCGAGTACGCGCGGGGGCCGGTCGCCTCGTGGCCCGCGTGGCGGTCCGGCCAGGACGCCTCGGTCTGGTTGCCGGTGGCGTCGTAGGCGTACGACTCCGTCCAGTTCCGCGCCGTGACGGAGGTGACCCGGCCCGCGCCGTCCAGGTCGAAGCGCATGGGGCCGCGCAGGGCGTCGTCCAGGGCGGTCAGGCGGCCGTCCGCGCGGTAGGTGTACGCGCGGTGGTTGATGCTGCCGGCGTGGGCCGTGAGCTGCTGCGTCGCCAGGCGGCCCGCCGCGTCCCACGTCGACGTGATCCGCAGGACGTCACCGACGGAGCGCTCGACCTCCCGGCCCAGCTCGTCGTGCGCGAAGTCGATCCGGTGGCCGCCGCTGGTCAGCCGGGTGCGGCGGCCGGCCGCGTCGTACTCATAGGTCGTGCGGCGGCCGGTGGGCGTCACCCGGCGCGTGCGGCGGCCGAGCGCGTCGTACGCGTACGTCGTGGCCCGGCCGTCCACCAGCTCCGTCTTGAGCAGGCCGCGCCGGTCGTACTGGTGCACCAACTCCGTGTCCGGGCCCGCCGCCTGGGCGAGGCGGCCCGCGCGGTCGTACGCGTACGTCGTCACCGCGCCCGCCGCGTCCTTGCGGACCACGCGGCCCAGCCGGTCGCGTTCGTACGCCACCGTCTCGTCCAACGCGTTCGTCCGCGCCACGACCTGGCCCGCCGCGTCCCGCGCGTACGCGAGGGTGCGGCCGTCGAAGTCCGTTTCGGACGCCAGCCGGCCCGCCCGGTCGTAGACGTAACTCCACGTCAGCCCGGCCGGGTTGGTGACCCGGGTCAGCCGTAGCGCCGCGTCGTGCTCGAAGGCGTACCGCGTCCCGTCGGGGTCGGTGCGCGCGGCGAGCAGGTCGAAGTGGGTGTACTCGAAGCGGGTGACCGCACCCATCGCGTCCGTGTGGGTGGTGCAGTTGCCCTCGCCGTCGTACGTCCACGACTCGCTCGCGCCGTCGGGCGCCGTGCGCCGCGCGAGGTGCCCGTCGGCCGTCCACTCGAAGGACTCGACCCCGCCGAGCGGATCCACGACGCGCACCGGGCGGCCGAAGGCGTCCCGTTCGTAGCGGGTCGTGCCGCCGAGGGGGTCGCGCACCTCCACCGGCAGGCCCGCCGCGTCGCACCGCATCCCCGTCACCGCGCCCGCCGGGTCCGTGACGGACGTCAGCCGGCCCCGGTCGTCGTAGTCGTACCGCGTGGTGTGGCCGGCGCCGTCCGTCAGGGCGACCTGGTTGCCCCGCGCGTCGAACTCCCCGCGCAGCCGCGTCCCGTCCGGGCGGACGACCTCCACCGGCTGCCCGGACTCGTCCCGGACGAGCCGCACCTCGGTGCCGTCGGGCCGGACGCCGACCTCCAGCCGGCCCTGACCGTCGTAGATGTACGCCGTCGTCCGGTCCAGCGGGTCCGTCGTGGTGAGCAGGTTGCCGCGTACGTCGTACGTGTGGCGCGTGGTGTTCCCCAGCGGGTCGGTGGTCGCCAGGATCCTGTTGCCGCGGCCGATGAGGTGGCGGGTCACCGCGCCGTCCGCGGTCGTCAGCGTCGTCGTGCGGTGGCCCGTCTGCGGATCCCGCTCGCCGTACGCCAGCCTCAGCGCGATGTGGCCCGCCTCGCCGCCCTCGGCGATGCAGCGGTCCCGCTCGTCGTACGCGTAGTCGTAGCGGCGGCCGTTGGAGTCGGTCCAGGACGTCACCCGGCGCCGCTCGTCGTAACCGAAGGCCAGCACCGCGCCCGACGGCTTGGTGACGGCGGTCAGGTTGCCGTCTTCGTAGCCGTACGTACGTATGCGGCGGAGATCGCCCTGAGCGGTCACCAGGTCCAGCGCGGTGACCCGCCCCTCGGCCACGGTCAGCGCCAGCCGGTAGCCGCCGGAGTGCGCGAGGCCGAGCGGGGTGCCGTCGTCCGCCCGGTCCACGGACACCGTGTTGCCGTTGCGGTCGGACACCTGGACCAGCCACGCGTCCCCGCCCCCGTTCCCGTCCCCGCCGGGCACGAGCGGGGCGGCGAAGTGGTGCACGAGACCGGTGACGGGGTCGGTCAGCGCGTAGTCGCCGGACTCGGTGCGCACCAGCTCCGTCAGGTCCGAGCCGACCGCCGGCAGCGCCGGCGCCCCGGGCGTCGGATGCGGATACGTCCGCAGTCGGCCGTCCGGCAGGACGTGGACCACGCCCTCCGCGTCCACCTCCAACCGCTCGTCGACCGTGGACGACCACGACGGGCCGAAGAACCGCCCGAAGCGGTAGCCGGACTCCACGCGGCGGCTGAACTCCAACGGCAGCGCGCCCGGCAGCAGCACGTCCGTCTGCGGCAGGTACATCCGGCCCGTCGCGAGGTCGATCGGGTCGGTGCCGTCGTCCGTCTTGTCCCGGTCCTTGTCCTGGTTGGGACCGTCGGAGTGCTTGCGGTCGCCGTCCGCGTCGTCGAAGGCCCGCCGTGCACGGTTCGGGTTCGTGGAGACGTCGTCGGGGTGTTTGCGGGCGGGGTCGCTGGGGTTGGTGCGTTTGCCGGTGAGGTCGTCGGTGTCGCGTTTGCCGCTGCCGGTGATCTTCTTGAGGCGGTCGTCGACGTCCTTGTCGGTGTTCTTGTGGGTCTTGGAGCTCTGCCCGAGGGCGTCGGGGAGCTTCTTGCCCACGTGGTCGCCGAGGTGCTTGTGGCCCTTGATGAGTTTCTCGACGACGCCTTCGATGGTGCCGTCGAGGACGGCGGTGAGGGAGTCCTTGCCCTTGGCGCGGCCGTGGTGCCCCTTGGCCTTGTCGATCTTGCCTTTCGCGCGGCCGTCCATCGACACCTGGACGTTCGCCAGCCTGCTGCCGGTCGAGCCGTGCGCGTCGTGATCGATGCCCAACGTCCCGCCGGGACCACCGCTGCCGCCGCCTCCCGCCGAGTTGATCTGCGTGCTGCCGTCCGCGCCGGTCACGTCCATCGCGGTCTGGATCGCCAGATCGGTGACGATGCTCTCCAGCGCGGCCACGGCGGGCTGGGTGAGGGTGGCGGTGATCTCCGCGACCGCCGCCTCCGCCATCTCCTTGAGGATCTTCTTGAACGCGATCCGGGTGGCGACGATCTTCCCACCGGCGAGGAGCGTGGTGAGTCCCATGGTGAACGGGGCCGCCGCCAGGGCGATCCCGACCGTGGCACACAGATCAGCCAACTCACCGACGGCCGCGATCTTCCGCGCCACGATGATGTCCGCGACCCGGTCCAGCGCCCCGGCGATGATCCGGGCCGCGCCCGCGAGGTCCTTGTTCTTCCCCTGGACCTTCTTCCAATGCGCATCCAGCGCCGTCAGCGACTCGCTCTGCCCCGTCGACAACAACCGCTGGATGTGCCCGTGCGCCGCGCCCGCGTCGTCGTCCGCGTCCGTCGCGAACTCCCGCAGCGCGTCCGCCATGTCGCGGTACGCGTCCTCGTCGACGTTCGGCCAGCCCACGCCCACGACGTCCAACATCGTGTCGACGCCCTCAGGAATCGTGTAACCCACGACCCACCAACCCCCGTTGTGGTCATCAGTGCCTCAACTGCGAACAACCATCGCACGGTTGCCGTGAATGACCCACGTCGTTCTCGGACAGGCTCTGCGCCGCGCCGGTGACGCCCTTCACCACATGATGGCCTTCACCAGACGTGAGGTACGGGAAGCGGGTCACACCGTCCGGTCGAGCGCCGCCAGCAGTTCGCGCTCCCGACCGGTGCTGAGCCCCGCCCGGCGCTCCCGGTCCAACCCTTCCTCCCGCTCCCACCGCAGCACGTCCGTCAGCAGCTCCTCGCGCGAGCGGTGCCGCAGGCCCGCCGCCGACGCCGCCGCGCCGCTCCGGGCCGAGAAGCCCTCCCAGCCCGGCTTGACCACCCACATCGGCAGCGATTCGGCGCCCATGAACTCGGCCACGCCCCGCTCCAGCAGCCACGCCGAGTCGACGGACACGACCTCGCCCGCGTGGCCCCCGACGGCGCGGGACAGCGCGACCCACTCGGCGAACGGCACCACCGGGCCGACCGCGTCGTACGTGCCGGTGCGCCCGGCCCCGGCGCAGTCCAGCAGCCAGGAGGCCAGGTCCCGGGCGTCGACGGTCTGCGTCGGGAGGGCGGGCGCGTCGGGCACCAGCAGCGGTCCGCGGGGGTCGCGGGCGGCGCGCGCCACCCAGTAGCCGGTCCGTCCGCTGTGGTCGCCCGGACCGCCGATGAGACCGGCGCGCGCGATCAGCAGCCGGTCGCCCACCGCGCCCGCCGACGCCTGCTCGCACGCGACCTTCGCCCCGCCGTACGCGTCCCGGTCGGCCTCGTCCCGGTCGGCGGGGACGGGCGGCAGCAGCGGCGTGGACTCGTCGGCGCCGACGACGCCGTGGGAGGCGTACGCGCTGACGCTGGAGACGTACGTCCAGTGCCCCGCCCGGTCGCGCAGCGCGGCCAGCGCCCCGCGCACGAAGCCCGGTTGCCACGACACCTCCACGACGGCGTCCCAGTCGCGGTCCACCACCTGTTCGTACGCATCCGACTCGCGCCGGTCGGCGACGACCAGCCGGGCGCCGTCGGCGACGGCCCCGCTCGACCCGCGGGCCAGACACGTGACCCGGTGCCCCCGCTCGACCGCCTGCCGCGACACCTCGCGGCCCACCCACGCCGTTCCACCCAGTACGAGGATCTCCATCCCGTCATGCAACCAGCGGGGTTCGAAGAGATCCAGGGACGTTCGCCGACGGCTCAGCCGACGCGGGTCGGCCGAAGCGGCTCAGTCGACGGGATCGGCGCGCATCGTCCAGGAGCCCTCCGCCACCAGCTTCAGCAGCAGCGGTCCGGCGGGCAGCGGGGTGCTCGTGTTGACGTCGTCGTTGTCGTTGACTAGGAGGAGGCTGTCGTCCTCGGGCACTTCGGTGCGGCCGTCGACCTCGTAGCCGTACATGTAGACGTGGCCCTCGCCCCGCGACTCGAACCGCAGGTCGGAGATGGGGCCGGTGTACAGCACGACCTCGTCGCCGCGGCCCTCCAACGTCCCCTGGAGCCGGCGGGCGGCGACCAGCGGCAGCACGCGCAGGGTCCAGGCGCCGCTGGCGTGCACGTTCATCCGCAGCCGGCGGACCTTCGGCACCTTTGCGAGGGCGCGGTGGCAGGTGTTGTCCAGGTTGGTGTTCAGCAGCAGGTCGTCGTCCTTGTTCCACTTGTCGAGGGAGTAGGCGTACGCGTACTGGTCCCGGCACCGGGTGAGGTCGAACTCCACCATGACCGGCCCCGTCGGGATGGTGCGGGGCGCGGAGACGACCTGGTCGCCGCGGCCTTCGTAGACGAACGGCTCGAAGACCGGGCCGAAGGTCCAGTCGGGCACGGCGGGTGCCGGCACCGGTACGGGTGCCGGTGCCGGTGCCGGGATCGCCATCGGCTGTACCGGCTGCATGGGCTGCATCGGCGGGAAGGGGAAGGCGGGCGGCGGCGGGGGCGGCATCGGCCGGTACGACTGAGGCTGGGCCGCCAAAGGCTGGGCGGACGGCGGTTGGGTGGGCAGCGGCTGTGCCGACAGCGGCGCCGGCGGAGGCGCCGGAGCCTGGAACTCCGGCGGCATCGCCGGCTGCACCGGCGGCGCAGGCACCTTGAAGGGCGGCGGCCCCGGTGCCACGGCAGGTGCAGCACCGGCACCGGCACCGTTCTCCGCGTCGTCCTCCGCCACGTCGATGCCGAAGTCCGTCGCGAGCCCGGCGAGCCCGTCGGCGTACCCCTGCCCCACCGCCCGGAACTTCCATCCGCCCGCCCGCCGGTAGAACTCCCCGAAGACGAACGCGGTCTCGGTGCTGGCGTCCGTGACGACGTACCGCACCACGACCGTGCCGTCCGGCGCGTACGCCTCCACCGCCGGCTCCGGGACGTCCCCGATCGTGCCGCCGTCGGCGGACGCGACGATAACGACCCGCTCGACGGCGTCCTCGACCTGCGGCAGGTCGACGTGCAGCCAATCGGTCCCGGTGTGCGGACCGAGGTGGCGCACCGCGCCGGACGGATGCACCTGCTGCCCGTAGAAGACCATGTCCGCGTCGCCCCGCACGCGCCCGCCCGCGGCCAGCAGCAGCGCCGAGGTGTCCAGCCCCCGCTGCACCCCGACCCGCAGCGCCACGGTCGGCACGAAGGAATTGGCTCCCTTGATCAAATCCGCCACTGGTCGCCCCCCGACCTCGGATGAACCCCTGAACCCCTCGGATGAATCGTGGACGGATCCTAACCCCCGCCCACCATCCACCCGTCGGGCGCTCAGCCGACCCGCACCAACAACTCGTCCACGGCGTCCTCCTGTCCTTCCGCCCGGTGCTTGAGGACACGTGCCGAGGTGGTGCTCGGTTCAGCGGCGCGGGCCGCGCCTGCGCGCGATGTGAAGCGGGTCTGCGCTCCGTGCTAGCGACCGGTGGGGGCGGTGGGTCCGACAGTGGACCTGTCTTCGGACGGCCCATCGAGCCCATCGACAGCCAGTCGACGGCATGCGCGCACGAGCCCTTTTGGAGGCGCCTTCATGAGCAACCAAAGACCAACGGTCCGGAAGAAGCGGATCGCAGCGGCGCTGGCCGCGCTCGCCATCGCGTTCGGAGGAGTCGCGGTTTCCGCTCCGCCGGCTGCGGCGGCACCCCGCGCGTCAGCCTCGGCGGTGTGGACCTACCACGCGGGCGTGCACATCTACCCGCAGTGCGTGGTAACCGGCCAGCAGCACAGGCTCTACCACGCGTCGCGCGGCTACCGGTCCTCCTTCCAGTGCCTCTTCGTGGGAGGGACCTATCCCTTCTTCCTGTACCTCCTCCGCGTGCACGTCGTCGTCTGAATGCGGTTCCAGGACGGCAGGCGCGTCAGCGGGAGTGCGACGGCGGAGTGCCGCTCGTGCTGAGTGGGTTCCTTCGGGGCGCGTCCGGGTCCGTGGCAGCACGGGGTGCCACGGCGGACCGGCGCGCCTCGGAGGGCGTGGTGCCGTACGCGGCCCGGAAGGCCCGGCTGAAGTCGGCGGCGCTGCGGTAGCCCCACCGCGCCGCGACGTCCGCGATCGTACGGTGCCGGGCGCGCGGGTCGGCGAGTTCGGCCCGCGCGCGCTCCAGCCGCCGACGCCGGATCGTGGCCGCGACGGTCTCCGGCCGGTCCCGGAAGAGCAGGTGCAGGGTGCGTACGGAGACGTGGTGCGCGGCGGCGATGACGGGCGGCGTCAACGCGGGCTCGTGCAGGTTCCGTTCGATGAACGCGTCCACCCGAACGCGCAGGACGTGCTGCCGGGACTCGACGGGGAGCGCGCGCCCCGCGTCCAGCCGTTCGGCGAGGAAGGCGTGGGCGAGGTCGGTCCCGATCCGCCCGAGCCGCCGCACCTCTTCGGGCCCGGGGGACTGCTGCCGCAGCGAGGCCATGAAGTGCGCGAGCAACGCGCCCGTACCGGTGCCGGGTGCCAAGCGCTGGGCGAGAAGTCCGTCCACGTCGTCCTGGGGGAACGGGAGCGAGGCGCGGGGCAGCCGTAACAGGGTCGTCCGGGAGAGCCGGCCGTGGTCGACGAACTCGGCGTCCAGGGGGTGCGAGGTGTCGTAGAGAGCCATGTCCCCGACCTTGAGAAGCACGTCGGACCGCCGTTGCGCCAGGCCGATCGGGGGCCCATGGACGAGCATCAGGTAGTGGGCCTCCGGGTCGGAGCGCCGGATGTGCCGGTGCTGCCGGGTGGCGACCATGGGAGAGAAGGAGAATCCGGCGAGTTGCGCCCCGTCACCGAAGTCGATGCCCAGGGCGGACCCGCGGAATGTGGGTGCATGCGGGCTGTCGATGGCGACGGGCACCACCTTCTCGCCAACCATGTCGGCCCACCAGGCAAACCGCTCTTCCGGAGGGACCCCGTCCGTGGAGACGGCGACGAGCGGTGACGGGACCTGCTCCGAGGACGCACCGCCTGCCGCCGCCACGACGGCGGATCAGGCGGCGGAGTTCTTGGCGTAGGAGACGAGCCCGCGGAAGGCACGGGGGGCGAGGTGCAGGACCGGGCCGGTCGGGTTCTTGCTATCGCGGACGGCGATAGTGGTGCCGCATGTAGATGCGAGGGCGACTTCGAGGCAGTCGCCGCCGTTGTCCCCGCTGTAGCTGCTCTTGACCCACGTTGCCGCGCTGAGCTGGCCATCCATCGCAGGCGTACCCCTTCATGAAGTCGCCGATCAACAAGGCGGATTCACGTGCGGACAGGGCGTCCGCTCTAAGCACATCATAGGTCTGGGCATGTCGCTCGTAGACCGTGGGATCGTCGGTGAAGTGGCCTTGGTCCAGTGACTCCGAATACACCCAGCGATGACCATTGGGCAGTGTGATCAGCGACATTGAGGTGTTGGGACGGATCAGAGGAAGGTGGGCCGGCGCGACCTGCACGCGGATGTTCGGCTGCTGCCCGAGAGCGAGAAGATGCTCACATTGGGCACGCATGATCGACTGACTGCCCACCACGTTGCGAAGAGCGCTCTCGTCGAGGACGACGATCAGCACCGGACCGTCCGGGTCCAGAAACCGCTGCTGTCGACTGAGTCGCGCGTCGGCGCGCTCCCTGGCGGCGTCCGCATCCATCTTTCGAGAGAACAGGGCGAAGGCGTACTCGTCGGACTGGAGAAGTCCTGGCATGACGAGAGCCTGATACGAACGCAAGCACGTCGCCTGCGCGTCCATGTCCGCCCGGCGCTGGAACCAGTCCGGATGGTCCACCCGCTGGTACCAGTCCACCTTGGGCCAGAGCCTGGCCAATAGCCCCTCCGTGCCCAGCACCTCATCACACCGCATGACGAACGGCAGTTGGGGAACCCTTACCCCTGCCTCCACCTTCGCGACCAGCGACCGGTCACAGGGGATCTTGCCCGCAAGCTCGTCCTGCGACAGGCCCGCGCCCTTGCGGTGCTCCCGCAGCAGCGCTCCGAACAGCGCCGCGGAAGTCGCCGCGCTGGCATGCTCGTTCTGGTTGTCGTTGCGTCGCCCCATGGCCGTCTCCTTGTGACAGTCCCTCGCTGACACGCTTTTGACCTGTCGAAGCTAACTCCGAGCCGGCATCCTTGAATCACCAGGCCCATAGCTTTTCACCTGATCTGATTAAGGATCAGATGATTCCGGTTATTAAAAGCTGTTTTATTCGCATCCGGAGCGGGCCATTCGAGAAGGACTGAGGAAGCGAGGCAAGACATGAACGGGCCCTGCCACGGGGGAACTTGGGTGTCGCGGTGGAGTCGTCACCCCCGGTCCGTCGGCAGGGCGCGGGTGGAGTTCCGCAAGGAGCTCGCGGGGTGGGGTTTAGCGGGGATCGAGGAGGCCGCGCTGATCGTGCTCTCGGAGTTGCTGACGAACGCCGTGCGGCACGCGTCCACCTCCCCGGGCCGCCAGATCGAGACGCGTTGCTCCGTGGCGGTCGAAGGCGGCGCGGTGCGGATCGAGGTGCACGACACGGGCGACGGCTGGCCGCACGTGGTCAAGCCGGGTCCGGAGGCGGTCGGCGGGCGCGGGCTGTGGCTGGTGGAGGCGCTGGCGGACGGGTGGGGCGTGGCCAACCGGATGGGCCCGGGCAAATGCGTGTGGGCGGAGCTGTCCGTACCGGACCGGCCGCCGGCTCCCAAGACCTTCACGCCGGGACCGTGAACGTGAACGGGCTGACGGGGCCGGCGCCGGAACTGCTCACCGCGGTGTGCGCGTTGTGCTGCCGGGTGACGTACGCGCCGGTTCCGTACGGCTGCGTGGACGGTGCGATCCACTACGCGTGCCCGGAGTGCGTACCGCTGCTCACCCCGGGCCCGACGCCCGGGGAGCACCCCTCCTGCGCGTACCAACCGGCGCTCTTCTGACCCCACCCCATGAACCGGCCGCCCCTGCGCCCACGCCCTCCCGCGATTCCCTGTCCGCGGGCGGGCGCGGGGGCGGCCTCTGAGCGGGCTCAGTCTTTTCGGACCGGGCAGGGGAGAACGGGGTCGGTGCGGTTGGGAGAGCAGGTGACCAGTGCGACGGAGTGGAAGAGCGTGCCGGTCAGGTAGTGGCCCAGGGACACGTCACCGCCCCAGGCCGATCGTTCCACCGCGACGCGTACGAGGAGCGCGAGCCGTGCGGGGTCGCGCTCGGGTCCGTGGGCGAAGCGCGGCGCGTACTCGGCGAGGCGGTCGGCAAGCCAAGTGCCGGCTTCCTTGGGCTCGGTCCAGGTGCCGCGGACCGTGGCGGCGGGCTTGAGGAGCCAGTGCGCGGTCTGCATCGGCGGAAGGTCTGTGACGGCGAACTCCGCCACCACCTCGCGGTAGCGGTCCAGGAGCCGCTGAGCGACGGCGTCGCCGGGCGCGGCGGGTGGGGGCGGGTGCGGGTGCGGAGGGCGACGTACGGCCTCGTCGTCGAACGTCCTCTTCTCGCCGACCCACGCGTAGCCGTGGTGGTGCACGACTGCTCCGATCCCGTCCTGGACGCTGAACGGCCCCCGCGCGGGGCGAGGGCCGATGGGTGGGGTCAGGCCGAGAGCCCGAACCGCGTCGGGTCGACCCCGGCCGCGTCCAGCTCCGCGGTGGTGAACCGCAACGCCTGGAGGTCCGGCCGCTTGCTGTCGCCGAGCGCCCACGCGTCCGGGCCGATGCGGGCGAGCGTCACGCAGGACTCGCCGTCCGGATGGGTGTTGCCGCCGCACGCCGTGGAGAACTCCGCGTCCGCGAGGGGGAGCCCGTACAGATCGGTCATCGTCATGCCCTTCCTGCTCTGTCGGAGGCTGACGGAACCTGACGGTAGGGACGGGCGGAGGCGGCGGGCCACGTTCTTGCACAGGCTTGCACGCGGACTACCCGAGAGAGTTGATCGCGTCCGAGATCAGGCTCCGGGCTGCGGCCCCGTACACCGCCATCTCCGCGAGTTCGGCGAACGCCTCGGCGTACGTGGTGATCTCGCTCGGCGCCGTCACGTTCACCGCAGCGGTCAGGAGTTCCACGCTCACCTGACGGCGGTCGAACAGGTAGAACGCCTCCAAGGGCCAGACGCGCCGGCTCGCCGTGAAGGGGACGACCCCGAGGCTCACGTTCGGCAGGGCCATAACGGCCAGCAGGTATCCGAGCTGGCCTGCCATGACGTCCGCGTCGCCGATGCGGTAGCGCAGCACCGTTTCTTCGACGAGGAACGCGAAGCGCCGGTCGCCGTCGTGCAGCACGTTCGAGCGCTCGACGCGTGACGCCGCCGCCTGCTTCGAGTCGTCGGGCGTCGCCTGGAACGCGGCGATGGTCGAGAGCAGCGCCGTCGCGTACGCCTCGGTTTGCAGCATCCCCGGGACCAGGTTCGAGCAGTACACGCGGAAGTGACGGGTCTGTCGGTACAACGGGACGACCTCGTCCTGAGCCCGGCGCATGCCGTGCCGGTGGAGCTTGCGCCAGTGGACCCACATCTGTTCCGCCCGGCGGTTGGCGGCGATCAGGTCGTCGATCTGGTCCTGCGCCCCGCACGCCTGGCACCACGCGCGGATGTCGGCGTCGGACGCAGGGGTCTTGGCCCCCTCGATCCTGGAGGACTTCGAAGGGCTCCAGCCGCAGCGGAGGGCCAGTTCCTGCCCGCTCAGCTCCGCTTCTCTGCGCAAGCCGCCGAGACGTTCGGCAATGGCTGCACGGGCGGTCTGGGCGCTGGAGGACGGAGACGCAGACATGGAGTGGAGGGCGGTCTTCGTTCGGCGGCTCAGACGGAGTACTCGGCGTGGGGAACGCCACGCGACCAGACGGTGTCGAACGCGGCCGTCGCCAGGCGCAGCACGGCCGGTTCGGACCGCACCTCCCACCCGGGTTCCGACCAGGCGCCGTCCCCGGTGAAGTGGTTGAACAGCACGGTCTCGTCGTCGAAGATCCAGCAGTCGTTGCCGGGGAGGGCGATGTCCGATGCGCGCCGACGCGGCAGCCAGCGGACCTCTTCGCCGGCGTGCACGTTGACGACCGTGCCGGCGTGCTCGTAGCGGATGTACTCCGTCACCGGCTCCGACACGACCCGGGCCCGCCGGACGGCCACGCCCCGGGCGACCGTGGCGCGCACCAGGTCGACCCAGGGCACCCAGTAGTCGGACGCCGGGTCGACGTCCCGTCGGCCCGTGCGCCGCCAGTTCGCGAAATCGGCGGCCTCGTCGCCGACGGCGTAGGAGTCACGCATCTCCAGGTGCACGGCCGAGCGGCGTGCCGATGCGAGGAGTTCGTCAAAGCTCCGTGCCTTCTGCGACATCACACGCCTTCCTGAGCATTGGGACCATCCGGGCCGGAATCCGGATCACCGCCTCGTGCGACGGAATGCCCGGCGCGTGACCCGGCGCCGCGAACGCTGCGCACTCGGCCTTCAACTTCTTGCCCGGCTTCCACCCCTGAAGTACGAGTTCCCGGTTCGTCGTGTCCACCCAGACGGTGGGGGAGCCGTGCTGGCCCGATTCCGGATCGATCCCGATGAATCGCAGTGTCATGGCTGCCTCCGGTGTGGTGTGGCTTGCGCCAGCTTGCACGAGCGTCCTGCCCCGGGGGCGCGTCGTCAAGGCGGACGGGACGTTTCGGTGGGCGGAGGCGCTGGGTATCGGCCACGCTCTCGCCCGGCCTACCGACCGGCGCCCTGCTGACGTCCGGACGCCCGCGGCAGCTCCGCGCGTACCGTCAGCCCGCCCTTCGGGTTCGCGCGGGCCGTGACCGTGCCGTGGTGGGCGTGGACGATCGAGCGGACGATGGCGAGGCCCAGGCCGTGGCCCGAGCGGTCGCTGGTGACGCGGGACTGCTGGCGGTAGAAGGGCTCGAAGAGACGGCCGGCCACGACGTCGTCGACGACGGGGCCGGTGTTCTCCACCTCGATCACGACGTCGTCCTCGCGCAGGACCGCGAGGTGCACCGAGCCGCCGGGCTCGTTGTACGCAAGGGCGTTGTCGAGGAGGTTCAGCAGGAGCTGGCGGAGCAGGGTCGCGTTGCCGGGGACGGTGCAGTCGGGCTCGACGTCGGCGTCGAGGCGCAGGTCCGCCGCGGTCGCCCGCGCGGTGCGCTCCGCGGTCACGTCCGCGGCGAGGGAGGCGAGGTCGACGGGCTCGGGGTCGAAGGGGGCGTGGTCGGCCGACGCCAGGGCCAGGAGCGCCTGGACGATGGTGATGTTGCGTTCGTTCGTCTCGACGAGCATCGGGGCGAGCTCGGCGAACTCCTCGCCGCTGGGGTCGGCCGCGGCGATCTGGAGGACGGCGCGGGTGGTCGCCAGCGGGGTCAGCAGTTCGTGCGAGGCGTTCGCCGCGAAGCGCTGATGGGCTGCGAAGGACTCCTCAAGACGGGCGAGCATCGTGTCGAAGGTGTCGGCGAGCTGCTTGAGTTCGTCGGCGGGGCCGTCCGCGTTGATGCGGTACTGCAACTGGCCGTCGGCGGCCTGCGCGGCGGCCCGGCTGATGTCGCCCAGGGGCGCGAGCAGGCGTTTCGACAGCCGCCAGCCGACGGCCAGGCCGATCGCCGTCACCAGCAGGAGCCCGCAGACGGACAGCCACAGCACGGCGTTCCAGACGTCCTCCTTGCTGCTGATCGACCCGCCCACCGTGGGGCCGGGGCGGACCCCCGGTGGTGCGCTGGACTCGGGGAACGGCTCCCCGATGCCGGGCACCGGGTTCAGTTCCGACCAGGGCTTCGAGTGCGGCACGTCGGGGTCCGTGACGAGGACGGTCTCCTGGAAGTCGTACGTCGGCACGAACCGCATGCCGGTGTAGATGACGGCGACCATCAGCACGGCGGAGGCGGCGAGGGCGCCCGCGAAGCCGAGGAAGAGCCGGGCGTGGATGCTGCGGGTCCGCCCGGGGCGGAGGGGGCGCCCGGTCGGGACGGCCTCCCCGGTCCACCTGGTTCGCCCGGGCCACCTCGGGCCCGGCCAGGACGGGCGCCTCACTTGATGCCCAGGTAGTAGCCCGCGCTGATCGCCGTGTGCACCAACCGGGGCTCACCGAGCTTGCGCCGCAACGTGTGCACGACCAGACGCACCGCATTGGTGAGCGGATCCGTGTGCGCGTCCCACGCCTTGTCCAACAGGTACTCCGCGCTCAGCACGCCGCCTTCGGCGCGCATCAGCAGCTCCAGCACCGCCAGCTCCTTCGGCGTGAGCCGCACCTCGCGCCCCGCGCGCAACACGCGGCGGCGATGGGTGTCGAAGGCCAGGTCGGCGAAGGTGAGGACGGGGGAGTGGACCATGGGGCTGCGCCGGTACAAGGCCCTCAGCCGGGCCACGAGCTCCGGGAAGTCGAACGGCTTCGCCAGGTAGTCGTCCGCGCCGAGGCCGAGCCCTTCGACCTTGTCGCCCAGCCGCCCCGCGGCGGTGAGCATCAGGACGCGGCACTCCAGACGCATCGCGACCACGCGCCGGCAGACCTCGTCGCCGTGGACGCCGGGCAGGTCGCGGTCGAGGACGACGGCGTCGTAGTCGTACACCGCCAGCTTCTCCAAGGCCGCCTCCCCGTCGTGCACGACGTCCACGGCGATGGCCTCGCGGCGCAGCCCGATCTCCAGGACCCGCGCCATGTACTGCTCGTCCTCCACCACCAGCACGCGCACGACCCGCGCCCCCTTTATCCCGCACCCGTTTCCTGTGAATTCCCGGCGCATTCGACACCCCGGACACCAACGCTCCCCACACCTATCAGACCCGGTATGTGAACCGTGTATGAGCGCCGGCCCGGACCGTCCGCCCGACAAACGCCACCCAAATCGGCGCCTGGCTACGTTGACTTCCGATTTCACCGAATTCGCCGGGCAAGGAGTCGTCGTACGCAATGAACCTCTTCAAACGGGCGTGGTGGCGGCTGACCAGCCACCTCGGAAAGACCCTGATGCTGGTCGGTCTCTTCTTCGTCATCTGCACCCTGGTGCTCTCCGGATTCCTCATCCAGTCCGCGGCGGCACGGGCGGCCGACGACGCGAAGAAGAGCGTCGGCGCCGTCGTCACCATGCAGTTGGACGTGAACGCCCTGATCGACTCGGGAGGGGGCACCGAGAGCAACGGCGCCATGCCCGGCTTGATCGGTCCGAAGGGTGACTTGCCGCGTGGGCTGGTCGACAAGATCTGCACGTCACCCGTGGTCAAGCAGTGCAACTACATGACGGAGACGTCCGCCGCGCCCACCGCCGCGGCGAAGCTGTACCGGGCCGTGCCGCCGCCGCCCGGCGCCGCCGACGCGGCCATCGACCTCTTCAAGGCCGACGGCGTACGCGACCAGCAGTCCGTTGCCGCGTTCCGGAACGGGGACGCGAAAATCGTCGCCGGACGCGGAATCGGCCCGAAGAGCAAGCGCGACGAAGTCGTGGTCGAACAGCGCCTCGCCCAGCAGAACGGCTGGAAGGTCGGCGACGGGATCAAGCTGAAGGTCGGTGAATTGCCGATGCCCGGACAGAAGAAGAACGAGAGCGAGTTCACGTTCAGGATCGTCGGCGTGTACGCCAGCGGCACCGCGGACACCGGTCGTTACGTACCGCCCATGATGGACCCGGCGAACCAGCTGTACGTCACCCCGGACGGCGGCACCCTGCTCCTCGGCCTGAAACCGGCCGCCGACGGGGGCGTGGTCAAGCAGGCCACCTTCACCCTCGCCGACCCCGCGGACATGACCCGGCTGAAGAAGGACGCGAAGGCCGCCGGCGCCGACCTCGACATCTTCCCGATGACCGTCAACGACAAGCAGTACAGGCAACTCGTCGGCCCCATCACCAAGACCGCGGACTTCGCGACCGTCACCGTCTGGCTCGTCGCCCTCGCCGGCACCGTGATCCTCGCCCTCATCGTCGCCTCCTCGCTGCGCGAACGCCGCATGGAGCTGGGCATCCTGCTCTCGCTCGGCGAGAAGAAGCCCAAGCTGCTCGGTCAGCACCTGGTGGAGGTCGTGGCCTGCGCGCTGATCGCGATCGGACTCGCCGCGGCGGGCAGCCAGTTCCTGTCCCAGGCCGTCGGGGACCGGCTGCTGTCCAGCGAGGTGTCCTCCGCCAAGGAGTCCGCGGCGAACGAGGACGACGACGCCGCCGGCAACAGCAGCACCACCATCGGCTCCGGAGGCCCCGTCCCGGTCCCCGCCGAGGACGACCCGGACGCCGAGCCCATCGACTCGCTCGACGTACGACTCGGCGCCGCGGACATCGCCAAGGTCGGCGCCACCGGCCTCGGCATCGCCGCCCTGGCCACGCTCCTGCCCGGCGCGCGCGTGCTGCGCCTCCACCCGCGCGACATCCTCACGAAGGGCGCCTGACGATGACCTCCCCCACGCCGGCACCCGTCCTCGAACTCACCGAGGTCACCCGCTCCTACCAGAGCGGCAACCGCAAGCGCACCGTGCTCAAGGGCGTCAGCTACGCCTTCGAACCCGGCCGCATGTACGCCGTGATCGGCCCCTCCGGCAGCGGCAAGACGACCCTGCTCTCGCTCGCCAGCGGCCTGGACTCACCCAGCTCCGGCAGCGTCCGCTTCCGCGGCCGGGACGTCGCGGAACTGGGCCTCGGCCGCTACCGCAACCGCCACGTCGCCACCGTCTTCCAGTCGCTGAACCTGCTCACGTACATGACGGCGGTCCAGAACATCACCTCCGCCATGGAGATCACCGGGGTGCGGGGCGGCAGGAAGGCGCAGCGCGCGGCCGAACTCCTCGACCTCCTCGGCGTCGACCCCGCCGACCACCACCGCCGCACCCTGCAACTCTCCGGCGGCCAGCAGCAACGCGTCGCCATCGCCCGCGCGCTGGCCTGCGAGGTCGACATCCTCTTCGCCGACGAACCCACCGGCAGCCTCGACCACGAGACGGCGGCCGACATCGTCGCCGTCTTCCAGAAGCTCGCCCACGACGAGGGCAAGTGCGTGGTGGTGGTGACGCACTCCCGCGAGGTCGCGGACGCATCGGACGAGGTGCTGCAACTCAAGCGGGGCAAGCTGAGCGCCCGCTAGCCCCAACTTGTACGCCCTGTCCTCACACCGAACCGTCCCGCACCACCCGCTGGAGCGCCGCCCGGCCCGCGGGCCCCCACGCCGGCTTGCCGCCGGGCAGGCCCCGGTCCCCGTTCTGCCCCATCAACATCAGGAACAGCCCCTTCAACGCGGCCAGCCCGCGGGCGCGCCGTACCGCCGCCTCGTCCGCGTCCCCGTACGCGGCGAAGAAGCGCGCGGCGGCGCCCTCGGGAAGGAGCACCCACGCGGCGGCGAGGTCCCACGCCGGGTCGCCGGCGAACAGGTCACCGAAGTCGATCACCCCGGCGAGCGTCCCGTCCACGACGACGACGTTCGCGGGGTGGAGGTCACCGTGCACCCACACCGGCGGCCCCTGCCACGCGGGCGCCGCCACCGCGTCCTCCCAGACGGCCCGGACGCCGTCCGCGAGGGCGCCGAGGTCGTCCACGGCGCGGAAGAAGTAGTCGAAGCCGTCCGTGTACTTGCCGGGGTGGGCGCCGCGGTCCGCAATGGCCGGCGCGTCGCCCGGCGCCTCCACGTGGAGCGCCTTGAGGAAGCCCGCCAGAGCGTCGGCGGCGTGCTCAGCACGGCTGATCACGGTGCGGTCCAGCGGCTCGCCGTGGACCCACGTCATGACCGTCCAGGGCTTCGGGAAGCGCGCGGAGGGTTCCCCGGCCCGCACGGGGGCGGGCACCGGCAACGGCAGCCGCGGCGCCAGCACGGGCAGCCACCGGCACTCCTTGCGCAGCAGGTCCGGGGCGCCTTCCGTACGCGGCATCCGCACGGCCAGGTCGTCCCCGAGGCGCCACATCTGATTGCCCCACCCGCCCGCCACTTCGCGGACGGTCAGCCCCGCGAGGTCGGGATGCTGCTCCTGCAAGAGGTCACGGACCAGGTCTGCGGTGATCTCGATCTGGGGCTCGGTCATGCCAATCCACTGTACGGGGCGGGCGAACCGCGACCGCCCGGCCGTTCGAGCACGAAGAACAGGAAGTTGGGCCGCGTCGAAAGGTCCCGAAAGCCCTCCGGGAACAGTTCCCGGGCCGCCGGATCGGGCAGCGGCTCGCTGACGGCGGACAGCCGGAACCCGGCCGCGACGAACGCGTCCGTCATCGCGTGCAACGGCCTGCGCCAGAGCCGCATCTGCGCGGACCGCCCGTTGAACGCCCAGTCGAAGGTGTAGCTGGTGGTCGCGTGGTAATCGGGCCGGGGTTCCCGATGCGCGTACGAGGTGAACGGATGACTCACCGAGACGATCAGCCGCCCCCCGGGCCGCAGCACGCGCCGCACCTCGCCCAGCGTCGGCCCCCAGTCCTCCAGATAGTGCAGCACGAGCGACGCCACCACGTCGTCGAACGCACCGTCGCCGAACGGCAGCGGGTCGCCCAGATCGCCCACGTGCAGCGGGACGCCGTCCCCCAGCCGCTCCCTGGCCAGCGCGACCATCCCAGCACTGGCGTCGATCCCGGTGACGACCGCCCCCCGCTCCCGCAACGCGGCACTGAGGGGCCCGCCCCCGCAGCCGGCGTCCAACACCCGACGCCCCGCCACGTCGCCGGCGAGCGCCAGCATCGCGGGCCGCTCGTAGTAGGCATTGACGAGGCTGTTCTCGTTCTCCGCCGAGTACGCGGCGGAGAAGCTGTCGTAGTCGTTCGTCTCGTCGGGGCGCTCCATCGGAGCAGCGTAGTCAGGCGCCCCCGGGACGGATTGTCAGTGCCGTCCGCCACGGTGACCCCATGACCACCTGGCAACTCAGCGACATCGCCCGGGCCCTGCAGGCCAGTTGGGCCGCCGACACCTGCTCCCCGGACGACGCCGAACGGTCGGCGTGGACACCCGACAACCCGGCGTGGGGCCAGTGCGACGTCACCGCCCTCGTCGTCCACGACCTGCTCGGCGGCGCCCTCGTCGTCGGCGAAGTCACCCTCGACGGCGCGGACCACGGCTACCACTGGTGGAACCAACTCCCCGACGCCACCGAGGCCGACCTGACGCGCGAGCAGTTCCGCCAGGGCCAGATAGTCACCCCCGGCCGCGTCGTCCAGCGCCCCCCGGGCCGGTTGCCGCGCCGCCACGAGGAGTACGAGCTTTTGCGGGCGCGGGTGCTGGCGGCGCTGGGCGACGGCGGGGCGACGGAGGCACCGTCGGGGGATTGATCAGCGCAGATACGTCTGCTGCCAATCGATCGAGGTCATGCTGAGTGCGGCTTCGGCGAGGGCCTGAGCGGAGGCCGTCCTGAGCTTCGCGATGCTGCTGTCGATCCACGGTTGGACGTTCGAACAGCCCTGCTCGCGGTACTCGATGGCCTGGAGCAGGCATTCCAGCTTGTCCGCGTCGTGCGCGCAGACCACTTCGAGGGAGTCGCCGTTCTCGTACTCCTCAACGATCTGCCGGGCACCGGCTTTCACGGCGGGGTGCGCGGCCGACACCTGGTCGGCGGTGACCTTCTCATTGCTGGCGGCTTCGAGGTAACGCCGGCCGATGTGCGGAATGTCGCCGACACGGGTTTCCTGGGTGTCGTGCCACAGCCCGAGGAGGGCCGTCTTCGCGGGGTCGGCCCCTTCCATCATGGCGAGCACGGAGCCGATGAGGCCGACCCTGAAGCTGTGCTCGGCGATGGTCTCGGGGTCCTTGACCCCGGCGATCCACCATCCGGACCGCTTGGCGCGCTTCAACGCCCCCATTTCCAGCAGGAAGCCCGCTGTGCCCCTCGCCTGCTCCTGCTCTTGGTCCGCCATGAAGTGCGTCCTCCGGGGTGTCATGCGCGGTTGTCGCGTGGAACGTAGTGCACTTCGGCGAGCTCCCGTCTACGCCGGTGCCTGGCGCAGCTCTGCGGCGAGCCCGCGCAGCGGACGTACAGGATCCCAGTCACCGGTATCGGATGACCCGGACCCCGCATTCCCGCAGCCCGTCGATTCCGGTGAACTCCCGCGCCGAGCCGTCGACCAGACCCACGACGCCCTGCGGCGAGTGGAACCCGGTGAGCAGGAGTCCGGTCGCCGAACGACCCTGACCGTCCGCCCGCAGGACCCACACCAACGCCCGCGCACCGGGTGGAAGCGCGTGGAGTGCACCCACCGCCTGGCTGAGCGTCGTGTGGTCGGTGACGGACAGCACCTGGCCGAGCTGCCGCATCGTGGGGGCGAACCAGGCCGCCGGACCCGGTGCGGGCGTGGGGCCGACGGGCTCGCCGCGGTCCCACGCGGCGAAGCGGGCCCATGGATCCGAGTTCGGGAGAAGGAAGGGCGGCTCGGCGTCCTTCGGGACGACGAGGGACGCGTCGACCATCGCGTCCTGCCAGTCGCCCCCGCGTCGATGTGCGGTCGTCTGGATGGCGAACAACCAGCCGCGGGCGGTCTCGTCACCGGGGTTCGGCGCGACCAGCTCCACGGGCTCCTGATACGCGCCGCGGAGCCATGCCTCCGCCTTGCGGCGCGCCGCGTCGAGGTCGCCGGCGGTCGCCGGCGCGGAGCCGCCGGCCCGGGCGAGGACGAGTTCGACCACACCGGTCGTGTCCAAACGGCCGAGGCCGCCCCTCATGCCGTCGAGGAACACCGCGTCACCGCCGTCGTTGAGGACGTTCATCAGGTGTCCGCTGGCTTCCGCACCGCCGACGGCGCGGCGCACCCACACCACGCCGTGCGTACCCGGGCCGGTCTCCTTGACGTGCCGGATGACCTCGTCCCAGGTTCGGCAGCGCAGTTGCTCCGCGGTCGGGAAGTAGCGGCGGAGCAGCAGCTCCCACCACCCGGGCGCCTCATGCGCAGGCTGCCACGGCAGGGGGGAGGACGCCGCCCCTCCGGCGATCTGCGCGGCCGACGTGACGATGCACCCACGGGCGTTCAACCGCCGCGCCCGGGCCTGAGGAGTGCGTTGCTCCGGGGGCGTACGGGGGTACGCGGAGGCGTCACCGAACGGGTCGTCCGCGGCGGGGTGGAAGGGCTGACTCCCGTCCTTGGGCACGACCACGGACGCGGCCAGCATCGGCGTCTGCGGATACCCGGGCGTCGCGACGGTCCGGCAGGAGAACAGCCAGGTGTGGGCGTCCTGTGCTACGGGCTGGGGGACGGCGAGTTCGACGAGTCCGTGGTAGGTGTGCTGGAGCCAGTGGCGAACGACGTCCACAGGGGTGGCGATCACGACGACGCCCGCAGGTGGGGCGGCCACACGCCGGTGTCACGGAACTGCTGGAACTCCTCGACTGAGGCGTTCGTCGGCGGACCGTAGGGTGCGGAGCCGTCGCCGGGCACGATCAGGACCTTCGTGAAGGGACCGTCCCACGGCCGTCCGCTTTTGAGTCGTTCCTCGGAGTCGTACCAGATGATCCAGCCCGCACAGTAGGCATAAGACTTGTCGGGGAGAACGACCAAGGTCCACGGCGCCTCGTCGGGCAACCTGTGGGCATAGGCCTGTTCGATGTGGGCCCGAGCAGCCTCAATGGCTTGTTCTTTGGTGAGCATGGGAAGAATTTCGCCTTACCTATCGATAGGGGACGTGCCAGATTTGCGTGGTCCCGCGCTCCAGCACGGCCAGCGTCCCGCTCTGCCCGTCCAGGAACACGACGCCGTCCGGTGTTTTGACCGCGTTGAACACATGGGCAGTGCCGTCTGGTCGCTCGATGTGCACGATGCTCCGTGAGCCGTCCCCGCGCTCCTTCAGACTGCTAATGATGTCGTCGTAGTTGTCAACAGGCTTGTACGCGTCCCAATCAACCCCCAACTCCTTGAGGGGGACGTGCCCTGGTTCGTCCCTACGTGCAGCTCCGACTTCGATGCCGTCGAGACGCTTGTCAACCGTGACGACATTGTAGGAGCAGTTGTCGACATAGCCGGGATGCCCCGTGTTGTTCACGTCCTTGAGCCACGGATACCGGTCGTCCAGGAACTTCTGCGCCTCATCGGGCGAGACCGAGTCCGCGTGGATGGACGGTTCCTTCACCTCCTTCGTCTTGCGCGCGAGGGAGGCCCAATTGTTCTCGGGAACGTTCGGCGGGCTTCCCGGCTTGCCCGCCACCTGTGTGCCCTTGCGGGCCGCGCCCGCGCCCTTCGTGCCTGCCAGCTCGGGCAGCAGACGACCGAAGCCCTCGCTGAAGTCGTCCTTGAAAGGGGCGATCAGCGCCCCCGGAATGCGTTCCGGGTTCGCCGCCGTCGAGACGATGCCCGCGGCCGTCAGGTTGAGGTTCTGTTTGAACTCCGCCGGGTGCGAGAGGTTGTAGAAGTCCAGCGGGTTGAGGCCCCGGGCGAAGTTCAGCATGCCGGCGGTGCCCTTGATCATGCCGCCGCCGACGTGGGCCAGCTCGGTGTTGAGTGCCGTGCGCGTGTCGGAGAGGTTCGCCAGGGCGCGGTCCAGCGGGGGAGGCTCGGCCGGGGCGTGGCGCGTCGCGGCTTCGACGGCCTCCTGGACCGTGCCGGCCACCGCGTCGCGTTGGCGGCGGGCCTCCGTGAGGACGTCCTGCGCCTGCTTGCGCTGGGCGAGTCCGGGGTCGGAGAACGGCTCCGGTGCCGGGCCGGGGTCACCTCCGGACGAGACGGCCGTCCGGTAGGCGTCCACCTTGTCGTTGTGCGCCCTCGCCGCGTCACGGGACGCCTGCCGACCTGCTTTGTACAGGTCGATTGCCTGGTGGGCCTGCTCCTGTGCCCAGGTCACGGTGTCCGCGTACCGGGCGAGCGCCTTGCCGGCGGCTTCGAAGGAGTCGGCCGCCTTCAACCACTCCGCCGGGTGCATCGCGAACTTCGCGCGGAAGGCATCCGCTGCCTCTCCCCGCCAGCTCTCCGAACTCAGCGCCTTCATGCCCTCGCCGACGCCGTCGAACGCCGACCGGAAGTCGCCCAGGTGCTTCGCCGACGCCCTGATCGCCGAGGGCGAGCCGTGGACCAGTTCGTTCGCCTGCTCCGTCTCTCCCAGGCGCTGCTCCCTGATGGAAGCCCCGAGACGGGAGGCGACGCCGTCACCCCAGTCCTCGACATCGTCGGCGACCCCCTCGGCCCCGACGTACTCCAAGCCGTCGCCGATGCGGTCGGTCGTCCAGTCGATGCCTTCGCCGACGGCCTTCTTGCCGGCGTCCAGGCCGTCCTCCAGCTTGCCCAAGCCCTTGTTGGCGAGGTCGCCGAGATCGACCATCAGCGTTCGCCTTCCCGCTCCGGCGCAGGGGGCTGAGGCGGAGCCACGCGGTCGACGAAGCCGTCCACCTCGTCGCGCAGACCCACCGCGTCGACGAGACGGGGGGCGAGCGCGGTGTTGGACTCGTTGACGTCCCGGAGCGTCTGTTGCCACGCCTGCTTCGAGGCTTCGTCGGCGCGCTCGAAGGATTCGCTGCTGTAATCGGCGTCCCGGAAGTGGGTGTAGGGGTTGCTGGACAGCACATCGCCCCAGTCCTTGGCGATCACCTCCTCCTCCGACGCGTAGGGGTTGCCCATGCCCGCGTTCACCAGGACCTTGAAGCTCCCCTGGACGTACTGGTCCGTCTCGAACTGGGCCCCCGCGGCAAGACCGACATCCTCGGCGAACTCGTTGGCGTCGCCGATCAGTTTCCGTACGCCCCACTCCCAGCGCTCGCAGTACGTGCCGAAGGCGGACGTCAGCCCGTCGTGGCCGGTCTGCAGGCCCGACAGCGCGATGTCCGAGAAGCCCCGCCCCGCGTTCGCGGAGCCCACCATGCCCAGCTCGCGTAGCTCGGCCAGCGCTTTGGCGATGCCACCCGTGATCTGTGCGATGGCCGCCTCTGACGCGGCGAGGTCGCCGTCACCCTTGCTCATGTCCCCCCATGTGTCGTCAGCTGCTCAGCGGACCTGTTGGCCGAATGTCGCCCCTGTCCAGGGCTGCCCGGTCCGGAACGATCCCGCGCAGGGGCGGGTACATGACCGGGTCCGGCCCGGCCGGGTCCAGCGCCACCCCACACGGGAAGCCGGCGGCGGGCACCACCTCGTCCAACAGCAGGGCCCCGGTGACCTTTCGGTAGGTCCATTCCCGTCCGGCTTCGTCGCGGGCGCGCGCGAACCGGGCAAGGGCATCCTCGTCCGTGAACGCGCAGATCCAGTCGAGACTGCCGAAGGAGACGGTCAGCAGGCCGTCTCCCTCGTCCAGCGGGACCAGCGCAAGGCGGCTGCGGAAGGCCGTGAGCCGGGCCCGGGCCTGCTCCACGGGGCCCTCGACGTCCACGGCGACCGGCGAGGCCACCGCTGCGCCGGACGTGGCGGACGGAGCCGTCGTGGCACGGCGGGCCAGCGCCCGTTCCTTCAACTGGCGCCATTCTTCGGCGAAACCGGGATCCGTTCCGGAACTCATCCCCACCCTCCGCACTGCTCCTACGGCTTGACGACCCTAACCATGGGCCGGGAGCAGTCGGATCGGGGCGTGGTCACCGTGGCCGGAAACGCACCGGCAGCGCCGCCAAGCTCTTCCTCCACGGGGACTTCACCCATGCCAACGACGACTCCGGGACCGACAGTTCCAGGTCCGGGAGGTGGTGGCGGATGGTGTCGATCGCCGTGCGGGCGATCAGGCGGGCCGGGTCCTGGGCCGGGCAGGTGTGGGGGCCCGCGCCGAAGGCGAGGTGGGCGCGGTTGCCGATGACGGGGGAGCCGGTCGGAGGGAGGGCTTCCGGGTCCTGGTTGGCGGCGGCGATGCCGAGGAGGAGCATGTCGCCGGCGCCGATGTGGCGTCCGCCGAAGGTGAGGTCGCGGGTGGCGTAGCGGGCCGGGACGTTCTGCGTCGGGGGGTGGCGCCACAGGACCAGGTCGAGGGCGTCGTCGACGGTGAGGTGGCCGCCCGTCAGGGAGGAGCGGAAGGCGGGGTCGCACAGGAGCACGCGCAGGGTGGTGGCGATCCAGTCGACCGTGGTGCCGTTGCCGAGGGTGAACATGACGACCAGGTTGTGCAGCACCTCGTCGGTGGAGAGGGCCACCGGGTGGTGCAGCAGCGCCGAGGTGAGGTCGCAGCCCGGGGTGCGGCGCTTCTCGGCGATGAGGGAGAGCAGGATGGCGTTCATCCGCCTGCTCGCGTTCACCGAGTCCGCGTTCGCGGCGACCACGCCCGTGATCGCGTGCACCAACTGCTGGCCGGTGCGCTCGTCGAGGCCCAGGAGCTGGATGATCACCTGGGACGGCAGCCGGCGGGCGTAGTGCGCCACCAGGTCCGCCTCGCCGCGGGAGGCGAAGGAGGCGATCAGGGCCTCCGCGGTGGCGCGCACGTCACGCCGGAGCTCGTGGCCGTCGATGCGGGAGAGCGCGGCGGAGACCGCGGAGCGCATCCGGCGGTGCAGTTGCCCGTCCGCGTACAGCAGCGCGGGGCGCCACCCCACCGTCGGCATGATCGGGGACTCGGGCGGCACCCGGCCCTCGCGGAACGGGGTCCAGCGGCGCGGGTCGTGGGAGAAGTCCTGCTCGTCGCGGGTGAGCCGGAGCAGTTCGCGATGGCCCAGCACGAGCCATGCGGCGATGCCCGGCGCGATCGTCACCGGCGCGACGGGGCCGTGGGAGCGCCGTAGCTCCTCGTAGAACGCGGGCAGGGCGTCGCCGTCCAGCTCCGGGCCGTACAGCATGGGCGTGACGGCGCGGCGCGCACCACCGGTGCGGGACGCTTCGGTCCGGGACGAGGGGTACGCGTGCGGCGGCGGGTGGTTCACTCGGGGCTCCCACCCGCCGCGCGGTCGTCGATCAGGTGCCGCAGCAGCGCGATCAGCGCCCGTACGGAGGACCGCGCATCGCGCGCGTCACAGTTCACCAGCGGTGTCCCGGGCAGCAGGTCCAGCGCTTCGCGCAGCTCCGCGTCCGGGTAGTCGGGGCTGCCGGGGAAGTGGTTGACCGCCACCGCGAACGGCAGGCCCAGGTCCTCCAGGTTGTCGAGCGCCTCGAAGGAGGACTCCGGGTCCCGCGCGTCGACGAGCGCGAGCGCGCCCAGCGAGCCCTTCGCGAGGTCGCGCCAGGTCGGCAGGAAGCGCTGCTGGCCCGGGGTGCCGAAGAGGTAGAGCGCGAGCACGCCGTTGATCGTGATCCGGCCGAAGTCCAGGCCGACGGTCGTCGTCGCCTTGGAAGGACTGGCCGCGGCGCCGTCGACCGCCGCGCCCGTCTCCGTCAGCTCTTCCTCCGTGGACAGCGGCCTGATCTCGGAGACCGTGCCGATCAGCGTGGTCTTGCCCACCCCGAACGGGCCGACGACCAGGATCTTGGCCGAGCCGGTGACGGTGGGCGCCAGATACTTCGACGAGTACGCGGAGTGCGCCGAGTGCGGGGTGGCGTGCGTGGGGGCGGGGGCGCCCTGCGGGTCGGGCGGCCCGGGTTGTCGCCGCGCCCGGTCCCCGGGGGTCTCCCGGTGACCGGCGTCAAAGACGGCGTTCGAGCCCATCGAGGACCTTTCTCAGCATGGTCACGTCGGTGCGGTCGGCCGGCGGGATGGGGGGACGCACCGCCACCAGGCCCCACTGCACCAGGTCCGAGAGCAGCACCTGGACCACCGACGGCGGTTGGCCGAGGTGTGCGGCCACCTCGGCCACCGACAGCAGCCCCTGGCACTGCCGCAGGATCGTGTGGTGTTCCGGCTGGAGGTACGAGGGGAACGCGGCGTCCGTGGCCACCACCAGGGCCTCCCAGGGCAGCGGCTCGCCGCCGGCACCCGCCCGGCCCCCGGTGATCACGTACGGCCGCACCGCCCGGTGCGTCCGCTCCTCCGGACGGTCCGTCATGACGGGTTGGGCACGGGATCTCTGGGCTGGCTGCTCAGGTGTGCGCCGATTTTCACCACCAGCAGTTGCATCTGCTGGGCCACCATGCCGATGTCCGCGTCCGGGTCGGTGGCCACCCCCAGGTGCGCGCCGACCCCGGCGTGGGTGAACAGCACGAAGCCGTGGTCGGACTCCAGCATCAACTGGCGCACCCCGGCGCCCGCGCCGAACAGCAGGGACGTGGTGGACCGGCTGGTCATGTTCATCGCCGCGCAGGCCGCCGAGAGCGCCTCCGCCTCGCCGATGCTCAGCGCCGGCACCGGACCCGACAGCTTCTTCGCGGAGGCGTGCCCGAGCCGCAGGCCGTCCTCGGAGACGACGACGGCGTGCCGTACGCCGGGGATCTCGATCAACGGCCGGAGCAGCCAGCCGAGATCCGGAAGGGTCGAAAGGGTCCCGGTCACGGTCTGCCTCCACGGAAAGCGTCGGGGTCGGTGGGGTGTGCTTCGGTCAGGGGGACCGGGACGGAGCCCGGGACCCGTTCCCGGGGCTGGGCCCAGGCCGGAGCCTGCGCGCGGACCGCCCGCCCCCGTGCCTGGACCGGCACCTGGGCCTCGGCCTGTGCCTGAGCCCGCGCCTGGATCTGTGCTTGTGCCTGGGCTTGCGCCTGTGCCTGGGGGTGGATCTGCGCGGGGGTGCGGGACCTGGCCTGCGCGTCGGCAACGGACGCCCGCCCCCGGCGCGAGCCGGACACCACGTTGGCGACGGACGTCCGCGCGGCCTCCGGCGTCCACCCGGCCCGGGCCGGCGGCTCCGGCGCGGGCGGGGGCTGCAACGCCTGCTGCGCCGCCGCCTCCAACGCCGCGCCCCGCCTGCTGCGCCGCCGCGGCAACGCCTCCCGCGGAGCGACGGGCGGGCCGCCCACGGGGTGCGCGACGCCCTGTTCCGGCCAGGTGCCGTACGCCTCCGACGCGTACGCATCCGGCACCTGCGCGTGCGCGCCGGGCGCCCGCTCGTCGTACGTCCGTTCCTCGTAGGCCCGTTCCTCGTAGCGCGCGCGGACGCCGCCGCTGACCGCGACGCCACCCCTGACGCCGACGACTCCGGCGCCCGCATCGACCCCGTACCCGGTCGGCCGGGCCTGCGGCAGCACCGCCTCGCCCGCCGACGCGAAGTGCGCGAACGGCTCCGTCAGCAGCCGGTACGGCAGGAAGGCCACGGCGCGCGTGCCGCCGTACGCCGACGCCGTCGACAGCTCCAGGCCGAAGCCCAGCTCCCGCATCCAACGGCCCGCGCACGCCAGCCCCAGCCGCGGCACCGCGCCCAGGTTCGTCAGGTCCAGGCCGTCCCGCAGCCGGGCCGTCGCCAGCTCCAGCACGTCCGGCGCCATGCCGAGGCCCGCGTCGTCGATCTCGACGACGGCCCCGGCGCCCACCTCGCGGATGGTGACCACGACCTGGGTGCGGGAGGGGGAGAACACGGTCGCGTTCTCCAACAGCTCCGCGATCGTGTGCATCAGGCCCTCGACGGCGGACGGCACCACGTACAGCGTCTGACCGCCGTGGATCTCCACCCGGCCGAACTCGACGATCCGCGACTGGGCGCCGCGCACGCAGTCGTACAGCGACACCGGTCGGGTCTCCCGGCGCGCGGGCCAGCTCCCGCACATCACCAGCAGCGTCTGCGCCTTGCGGGTGAGCTGCGCCGCGGCGTGGTCGGCCTTCATGACCCCCGCCATCAGATGGGGGTCCTCGATGGACTGCTCGACGTCGTCGAGGACCTGCTGCTGCACCGTGGCCATCGCGTGCATGTGGCGGGCCACGGTCTCGAAGGCGGCTTCCACCGAGTCGCGCAGGGCCCGCTCGCGGCGGGCGCCCTCGTCCGAGCCCAGCGCGGCGACGACCTCGGCCAACTCCCTCGCGAACTCCTCACCGGTGTCGGCGGCCGGTGAGAGGGGTCCGGGGACGTCGGTCACGTCCTGGCCGGCGCGTTTGCGCGCGACGATGGCCGGGAGGCGGACGGACGCGAGGTGGGTCACCTCGGCCGCGCGCACCTCGCCGGTGCGTAACTGGGCGGCGAACCCCTTGCGTTGCAGATGCAGCAGCCGGGCCAGCAGCAGGGCCCAGGAGAAGGTCAGGACGGCGACGGCGGCGCCGCCGCCCGCGGCTATCCGCCACTGCGCGACGGGGGTGTGGAGACCGGTGAAGACGCCCGCGGCGGCCACGGCGGTGAGGGTGGCGAGCGGCCACCACAGGGGCGTCCTGACCGGGGCGGGGGGCGGTGCGCCGGCCCGCGCGGCGGCTCGGCTCACCATCTGTGCTCCGCTCCGGGGCGCGGCGGCGGCAGCGTGGAGGAGCTGCGGTGCGGCCCCGCCGACAAAGGCGGGAGGGGGCGCGAATGTGACGCGCGAGGTGAATGTGGCGCGCGAGACGAAAGAGAGGGATGGGACGTGAGGTCGTGTGGGAATCGGCGGAGGGTGATCGGGTCGTCGGGGACGACCACGACTTTCGAAACGACGATCACTGAAGACAGAGTCCTTCCCGGACACGTCGGACTCCCGCAGGGGGACGGGAGCGCACCGTAATCCTACGATCAACTGACCGTGTTCGAATATGAGTTGGCGAAGTCGGATCCGCGCCGGCTCGTCGGCTTGGGCGAAGGCCCGGCGCGCGGCCCGAGTAACGTGTTCCCCAAGTCTCCACATCATCGACACAGCCGGGCAGGGACTGCCTATCCTGTCGGCATATGGCCCGGTACCGTCCTGTCCCGGGGAATTCACGGGGAGGACCGGGGGGTCTGCGATGAGCCTTGTACGCACCAGTGACGCGCGGGGCGGAGGGACCGCCGTCCGCGGGGTGCGCGTCCAGCTCGTGCCCCCCGCCGAACTGGGCCGTTCCGAGGTCGAGCGCTGGCGCGCGCTGCGCGCGGCGCACGCCGCCGCCGGCGGGACGGCCAGTCCGTTCATGGAGCCCGAGTTCACCCTCGCCGCCGGACGGGCGCGGCCCGCCGCAAGAGTGGCGGTTCTGTGGAGGGACGGCGAAGCTGTCGGCTTCTTCCCCTTCGAACGCGGACCGCTCGGCCGCGGCCGGGCGATCGGCCTCGGCGTCTCCGACTGCCAGGGCGCGATTCTCGCCCCCGGTGTCGAAACGGAGATCACCGCACGCGAGTTGTTGTCCGCATGCGCGTTGTCGACGTGGGAATTCGACAACCTCGAAGACGGTCAAAACCTTTTCGCGGCAGCGGCCACCGAAGAGTTCGATTCCCCGGTGATGGACCTCGCCGACGGATTCACCGCGTACGAGGACCAGCTCCGCGACCGGTCCCCGAAGTTCTTGAAGTCCACCCGCGCCAAGGAGCGCCGACTGGGCCGGCGCGAGGGCGACCTGCGGTTCGTCTTCGACGAGCGCGACCCCGCGGCGCTGCGCACACTGATGGAGTGGAAGTCCGCGCAGTACCGGCGCACCCACCGCGGCGACCGGTTCGCCACCGACTGGATCGCCGGTCTGGTGCGCGATCTGCACACGGGCCGCGACCCGGACTGCTCCGGGGTGCTGTCCGTGCTGTACGCGGGCGGGCGGCCCGTCTCCGCGCACTTCGGCCTGCGCTCGCGGACCGTCCTCGCCTGCTGGTTCCCGGCGTACGACATCCGGTACGCCCGCTACTCGCCCGGCCTCGTGCTCCATCTGCGGATGGCCGAGGCGGCGGCCGACGCCGGGATCACCACCTTCGACCTGGGGCAGGGCCCGGCCGTGTACAAGGACGCGTTCAAGACCGGTGAGCTGCGGGTCTTCGCGGGCGCCGCGATGCGGCCCGGGCCGGGGGCGGTGGTGTCCTGGCTGAGCCGCGAGCCCTCGCGCATGGCCCACGGGTACGTACGCAACAGGCCCCGGCTCGCCGGCTTCGCCCAGCGGACGCTGGTCCGCGCGGCGAAGGTCCGCGGCCACTGAGCGCGGCCACTGAGCGCGGCCACCGACACCGAGCGGGCCCGACGCCACCTTGAACCGCAGCGCGGAACACGCACGCACCGAGGAAGACGCATCCATGAGCACGCAGCAGTCGAATCCCCCCGCCTCCCCGGGGCGCGGCGCGATACCCACGCCGCTGAGGGTCGCCCAACTCGACCTGGCGGGACCCGACGGGGAGGTCCTGTCCTTCGGACCCGCCCTGCCGCCCGCCGGGCCCGACGACGGCCCTGCGAGCAGTGACGTCTACGCGCTGGTCCGACTGCGGGGCCGCCCGGTCGCCACCGTCGTGTGCCGCGTGCCGCCGGGCAAGTCCGCGGCGGACGTGGTGGCGACGGAAGCCCGCGCGCTGCTGGCCCGTACCGGCGTGCCCGCCGCGGACCCCGCGCCCGCCGCCCCCCCGCCGCGCACCAGCGTCGTCGTCGCCACCCGCGAGCGCGCTGACCAACTCGCCCGCGCGCTGGACTCCCTGCTCGCCCAGGACCACCCGGACTTCGAGGTCGTCGTGGTCGACAACGCGCCCGTCACCAGCGCCACCCGGGACCTGATCGCCGACGCCTACGCCAAGCAGGGCGTGCGCTACGTGCACGAGCCCGTCCCCGGGCTCGCCGTCGCGCACAACCGGGGCGTCGCCGAAGCCGACGGCGAGGTCGTCGCGTTCACCGACGACGACGTCGTGGCCGACCCGCACTGGCTCACCGCGCTCACCCGGCCCTTCGCCGACGACCCCGGTCTCGGCTGCACCACCGGGCTGATCCTGCCCGCCCGGCTCGGCACGCCCGCGCAGATCCTGCTGGAGAGCCACGGCGGCTTCGCGAAGGGCTTCACGCCCACCACGTACGACCCGAACGACCCGCCCGCCGACGAGCCGCTGTTCCCCTTCACCGCGGGCAGCTTCGGCTCCGGCGCGAACATGGCCTTCCGCGCCGCCGCCCTGCGCGCCGCCGGCGGCTTCGACCCGGCGACCGGAACCGGCACGCCCGCCCGCGGCGGCGACGACCTGTACGCCTTCGTGAGCGTGCTGGTCGCCGGCCACCGGCTGCGCTACAGCCCCGAAGCCCTGGTGTGGCACCACCACCGCGAGACCTGGCGGGACCTGGAGAACCAGGCGTACGGATACGGCGCCGGGCTCACCGCGTACCTCACCGCGCTGTTGGTGCGGCGGCCCGCCGTGCTCCCCGCGCTGCTGCGCAAACTGCCGCGCGGACTCGCCCGCGCCCGCACCATCACCGCGCACCGCGACTCGGCCGGCGCGGCCGTGCCCGGCGCGCACGGCGCGCAGGACTACCCGTGGCCGCGCCGACTGTCCCGGCTGGAGCGGCGCGGCATGCTCGCCGGGCCCATCGGATACGTCAGGGCGCGCCGCAAGGTGCGGGGCGTGCGTCTGCCGTGGGAGCCGACGAGGCGTGAGGGGACGTCGTCATGACGGATCGTGAGAGTCCTCGCATGCACGTGCCCGTACTGCTGTACCACGGGGTCACGGACGACCCGCCCGCCTGGATCGCCGAGTTCAGCATCACCCCCAAGGACTTCGCGGCGCACCTCGACGCGATCGTGGCCAGCGGGCGCACCGCGGTGCCGATCAGCACCCTCGTCGCCCATCTGACGCACGGCGCGCCGCTGCCGCCACGACCGGTGGTGATCACCTTCGACGACGGCTTCGCCGACCTGCCGGGCCCCACCGCCGACGCGCTCGCCGAACGGGCCCTGCCGGCCACCGCGTACCTGACGACCGGCGCCATCACCCCCGGCCGGCGCAGCCTGCTGCCGCCCGCGCCGATGATGACGCTCGCCCAGGTCCCCGAGCTGGAGCAGCGCGGCATGGAGATCGGCACCCACACCATCACCCACGCCCAACTGGACACCCTCGGCGCACGCGCCCTGGAACAGGAGCTGCGCGAACCCAAGGAAGTGCTGGAGGACCTGCTCGGCCACGAGGTCGCCCACCTCGCCTATCCGCACGGCTACAACAGCGGACGGGTGCGCCGCGCCGCGCTGCGCGCCGGCTACTCCTCCGCCGTCGCGGTGCGGCACGCGCTCAGCTCCGAGCGGGACGAGTCGTACCGGATCGCCCGGTTGATCGTGCGCCGGACGCACACGGTGGCGGACGTCACGCAGTGGATGGAGGGCCGGGGCGCCCGCACGGCCCCGTTCCGCGACGCGCTCCCCACGGTCGGCTGGCGCGCCTACCGCCGGGCGCGCGCGGCGCTGAAGGGCCCGACCTTCGCGGGCTGACACCCCGCGCGGCGCGTGTCCTGCGGGTGCGGGTGCGGGAGCGGAAGCCCCGCGCCCCGAGAGCCTCTCGCCGTTTCCCTGCGGGAGCGTTGGCTTGTGCGGCCTATCTGTGGCTTGTCGCGCAGTTCCCCGCGCCCCTAAAACCCCGTCCTCCGCGCCGCAGGCACATGACGGGGGCAGCGAATCAGGGGCGCGGGGAACTGCGCGAGAACCACCCACGGGCCGCGGAGGTCAATGCTCCTGCAGGGAAGCGGCGGGTACGCCAGGGGCGCTGGGGGTCCCCCCCATACCCTCTGGGCACAGGGGGCGGAACTGCGCGAACAGCTCAACACCGGGCCGCAGGGACCGGGCGCGCGGGCTACGGCGAGGCGACGGGGCGCGCACTCGCGTAGCCCGGCTCCCAGCCGCGGCCCGCCCCCGTCTGCGACTCCTCCAGGAGCCGGAGCGCCAACGCCTTGCGCTGCTCGTCGGCCTCGGCCGCGTCGCCCGCGTCGAAGGGCGGCTGGGGGTCGTACTCCAGGGCGAGTTGGATCGCCTCCGCCGTGGTGTCGTCGGCGAGCAGGGACGCCAGGTACAGGGACATGTCGAGCCCGGCGGAGACGCCCGCGGCGGTGACGATCCGGCCGGAGCGGACGTAGCGCTCGGGGCGGTACGTCACGTCGAACGTGGCTTCCAGATACGGCGCGGAGGCCCAGTACGTCGTGGCCTGACGGCCGTCGAGCAGGCCGGCCGCCGCGAGCACCAGGCTGCCCGTGCACACCGAGGTCGTGAAGCGGCTGGTGCGGTGGATGCGGCGGATGAAGTCGAGCAGCGCGCGGTCGTTCATGGCGGCGACCGTGCCCCGGTTGCCCGCGCCGGGCACCACCAGCACGTCGAGGCGGTCGACTTCGGACAGGGCCCGCTCCGCCATCACCCGGACGTCGCCGGTGTCGGTGCGCACCGGGCCCCGGCGCGCGGCGACCATCGTCACCTCGGCGCCGGGGAGGCGGGACAGGACCTCGGCCGGGCCCGTCGGGTCCAGCAGGCTGTAGCCGTCGTAGAGCACGATGCCCACGCGCGGGCCCCCGCTCCGCCGCGGCCCGGGGCGCTCGGCGGCCGACGCCTGCGGCGCGGCCACCACGCCGGCCGCGAGCGCGGCCCCGGCGCCCACGGTCGTACGGATCAGGGCCCGCCGGGAGGCCGCCGGACGTGGTGCTGGTGCAGGCGCTGGTGCTGGTGTCGTCGTCATGCCTCCGGAGTCTCACGGCCCGGCGGCGCCTTCACCGCGGGCATGTCCGGCATCCTGCGGATCGTGTCCCCGCTCGTGCCGTACCGGTCGACGAACGCCTGCCGCAGCGTCTGCGCCGACCGGAACCCGCAGCGGCGGGCGACCGCGGCGAGGGAGAGCCGTGAGGTGCGCACCAGGTGCGCCGCGGCCTCCGTCCGCGCGGCCCGCACCGCCCGCGCCGGGGTCGTCCCCGCGTGGGTCGCGAACAGCCGGGTCAGATGGCGGGTGCTCACCCCGGCGCGGGCCGCGAGCGCGCCCGGGCTGAGGTCCGCGGTGAGATGGCCCGCCACGTACGCCATCAGGTCGCCGACCGCGCGGCTGCCGGACGGCGGGGCCGACAGGTACACGCTGATCTGCGCCTGGTCGGCGGGGCGGTGCAGATGGGTCACCAGCTCCCGGGCCACCGCCCGCGCCAGCGAGGCGCCGTGGTCCTCCTCGATCAGCGAGAGCGTGAGGTCCAGGGCGCTGGTGACGCCCGCGGACGTGTAGACGTTCCCGTCCCGGATGTACAGCGGCGCCACGTCGACGGCGACTTCGGGGTGCCGGGCGGCCAGGCCCTCGCCGTACCCCCAGTGCGTGGTCGCCCGGCGGCCGTCCAGCAGACCGGCCGCGGCGAGGACGGACGCACCGGTGCACACGGACGCCACCCGGCGGCTGCGCTCGGCGAGCCGCACCACCTGGGCCACCAGCCGCGGATCGGCCGCGGCCACCTCCGAGCCCGCCCCGCCGACCACCATCAGCGTGTCGAGCCGGCCCGTCACCCCTTCCAGGCGCCGGCCCGCGCCGAGCACGATCCCGGTGGAGCTGCGGACGGCCCGCCGCCCCAGGGTGCCGAGTTCGATGGAGTACGGGGGATCGGCCCCGTACCGGTTGGCGATGTCCAGCGCCCCGCTGGGGCAGGCGATGTCGAGGATCTGGGCGTCGTCGTAGGCGACGACGAGCACCCGTCGGGTCTTCTCCGCGCTCTCCATGCCGTGATGCCATCACGCGGCGCACCCGCCCCGCAGGCCGCGGTCACCACGGGCGCACCTGGTGGAAGAAGGGGTCCGCCACCGCCTTGCGCAGGGCCCGCCACGACGACTCCCGGGCGAGGGAGAGGTCGCAGTACGGGCCGGGGTCGCGCCAGTTCCACTGGAGGGCGGCGTGCACCCCGTCCATCTTCTTCACCACCCGCGGCACTTCCTCGTACCACTCGGCCTGCCGCTGCGGCCGGTCCGGATCGTCCGCGGTGCCGAACTCGGCGAGCATCAGCGGCTTGTCGGCGGAGAGGTTCTGCCGGATCCAGCGGTGCACGTCCTCCTGGGTCTCGGCGAAGCTCTCCCACTCGGTGTCGTGGCAGCGGTAGTAGTTGTAGCGGTCGTAGGCGATCCAGTCGACGTACGCGTCCCCCGGGTACAGCTTCGGGAACAGCTCGTTGTTGCCCGGGTAGCCGGTGATCGTCCACGTCCACACCACGTTGGTGACGCCCAGCTGCCGGAACCGGTCGTGGATGTGGCGCCAGGCGGCGACGAACTGCTCCGGCGTGCCGGCGTCGGGCACCCGCGTGTCCATCTCCAGGTCGAAGGAGAGGAACAGCGGTTTGCCGTACTCCTTGATCCGGCGCGCCTGGACGTCGATCACGGTCGCGTCCAGCGCGCCGGAGGAGATCTGCGTCCAGCGCGGCTGCTGGGCCGCCGTGCCGCCCCACCACTTGCTCTCCCACGACAGCAGCAGCATCCGCTCCTGGCCGACCTCGCGCTCCTGCTCGGTGACGAGTTGGCCCTCCAGCCCGTCGGTGGACATGTCGTGGTACGCGTACACGATGTCCAACTTCCGGCCGATCCGCTGCTCGTACGCGGCGACCTTCTCCACCAGCTCGGGCTTCTCGTGTCGCACGTAGGCGCCGAACCAGGCCCCGCACGGCGGCACCAGGAGGTCCGTCACCCGGCACTCGGGGGAGTCGGCGGGCGGGCGGGAGTCGTCGGAGGGGGCGGCTTCCCGGCCGAGCGCCAGCGCGCCGAGGAGCAGCGCGCCGGCGAGGACCACGGCGTACAGCCCCCGCCGTCTCGTACGGGAACTCGGGTTGGAGTGCTCGGCGGGGGGCGTGCGGTGCGCTGGGTTCTCAGAGGGCACGGCGGGGCCGGAGGGCACGGAGGTTCAGCCTCCTTCGGTCACCCCTTGCGGGGCGGTGGTGCGGTGGGGTTCTCGTAGCGATGCTTCCCCGCGGGGAGCTGGGGACAGCACGCGGCGGCCACGGTCACCCCCAGGAGGAGGACCAACAGGCCCGTACCGCTCAGCGACTTGACGGCGATCAGCCCGGTCGCGCCGAGCACGGCGAGGCTGACGCTGAGGAAGACCGCGAGCAGTGCCGCCTCCAGCCGGTCGGAGTCCCGGCCGAAGTGCGGGTCCCAGTCCTCGACCGGGCCGACCGCGGGGTGCCGGCCCAGACGCGGCGCACAGACCCGCAGCAGGGCCGCGCCGGGGCCGACGAGCAGGAAGAGCACGACGGGCAGCCAGCGCAGCGGGTTCCCGTCGGGCAGGAGGGTCGCGAGGAGCGCGACGGCGCCGGCGGCCGGCGGGGCCCAACGCAGCACGAGCGCCCGGCGGGAGCGGGACTGCCCGGCCTGGGCGGCGCGGACGGCGGACCGGAGCCGGTCGACCTGCGGCTGCTGCGGGGCCGATGCCGGCCGGGGGTGCTGCTCGGATCTCATGACGTCCTCCCCGCGGAGCTCTTCAGCCGGTAGACGACGCCGGCCTCGTTGCTCGCCACCTTCTCGAACAGCGGCGAGGCCGCCACGTCCTTCTCGATGTCGGCCATCTGCTCTCCGGTGAGCAGTCCGTTCATCTCCGAGTTCGCCACCTGGCCGCGGGTGTAGAGGAAGTACGCCTCGCCCGGCGGCTCCACCGCCGACATGTCGCTGGCGAGGGTCTTCGCCGGGGCCGCCACGATCTCGTCGACGTGGACCTTCGAGTCGTCCAGGAACCAGTAGTGGTCCACGTCCCAGTAACGGTCGTACGCGGCCGGGTAGTTGCGGTGCGGCGCGACGACCAGGGAGCCCTCGGGCGCGGTGCTCAGCAGGTCCTTGACCAGCTCCACCTCGTCGGGCGGGAAGTAGCTGAGCCGGTCCTTGCCCGAGTAGCTGGGGACGAACAGGACGGTGAGCACGGTCAGGGCGAGGGCGGGGGCGACGCCGTAGCGGAAGCCGGTCGCGAGCCGCGGCCAACGGTCGGTCGCAGTCGAAGCCGTTGCGGGCTTCGGTTCCGTGGCCTTCGGGAGCAGCGCCGCCGCGGCGAAGAAGCTCAGGAACGGCAGCATGAACATCAGCACCCGGAAGACCATCTCGCTGCCGTAGCCGTTGGCCACCGCCAGCAGCGGCGGCACCGCGGCGAGCAGCAGCAGCGGCCGGGCCCGCAGGCGCAGCGCCTTCCCGCCGCGCAGCAACCCGACCGCGGCGAGCAGCACCACCAGCGCCGACAGGAGCCGCGCAGACCAGGACGCGAACAGCGCGCCCGTACCGGTGGGCACCGCGCCGTAGCCGCGCTCCAGATTGCTCCCCAGGTCACCGAAGGTCTTGATCATGTCCGGCACGGCTTCCCTGAGGTACGGCAGCGAAGCCGTCAGGTTCCAGGCGGCGAAGACCAGGGCGAGGACGATCGGCAGCGTCCAGTCCCGGTAGCGCCCCATCAGACACAGCGCGGCCAGGCTCACCACCAGCATCACGGGGGTGAGCTGGTGGGAGACGACGATCGCGGCGATCAGCGGTATCAGCAGCGCCGTCCACACCACCTGCCGGGCCCGCCTGCCCGGCGTCGGCGCCTCGGCGCGGCGCAGCGCCACCGCGAGCACGCCCAGATAGAGCACGAACGCCGTCGACTGCGGCGAGAAGTAGTCCTGACCGACCCAGTTCGCGGCGAAGAAGATCCACACCGCGGTCCAGATCAGCCGGCGGTCCTGGGTGAAGGTGCGGAAGAGCAGCAGCAGCGGAAGGAGCAGCAGCAGGCTGGAGAGCAGCGGCCACCAGGCCATGAACGCCAGCGCGTTCTCCGCCCCGGTCAGCTCCACCAGCGCCGCCTGCGCCGCGAAGAACCCGGGCCACTGGTCGTACACGGCCATGTCGCCCAGCTCGGCGCCGCGCTGGAGCCGACCGGCGTCGATCAGGTGCTCGATGACGGCGTCGTGCTTCCACGCCCAGGCGTACAGCGGGTTCGGATACACGACGGCCTGGGTGGCGCGCTCCATCACCAACAGGCCGACGGTGTACGCCAGCGGCCACCAGTGGCTGCGCCGCGGGTCGCGGGCGCAGTGCCAGAACCCGGCCGTCAGCACGGCGAGACCGAGCCAGAAGACCACCGGCAGTTCGGCGGTGAGACCGAAGTCCGTGAGGTCGGAGACGTCGGTGGTGGCGACGGCGACGGCCCACAGCACCAGCGCGAGCGCCAGCGGGGCGACCAGGGCGACGAGCGTCTTCCGGTCGGGCCCGGCGGCGCGACGGGCGGCGCGCGGCCCGGGCGCGCCGCCGTCGCCGGGCGCGGCGGCACCGGCGCGGGCGGCGCGCAGACCCGAGACGTCGAGGCCCATCGTGGGCCGGTCCGTGCCGGTGGCCGCCGGGTCCCGGTCGGGCCGACCGGGCGGCGGCACGGGTCTGCCGGAATCGGTGGCTGGTCGTCGCACGGATCACCTCGGGTGGCTCAGGTCGTTCAGATCACTCGGATCGTTCAGATGGTTCGGTTCGTGCAGGTCATGCAAGTCGTGCAGATGGTTCGGGTCGGCCGCTTGCGTTGAGGGCGTGTCTTATGGATCTTGCTGGGCTCGCGTGCCCTGGCACCGCGCCTCGCCGCGTTCTCGTCGGTCACCTACGCTCCGCGTAGCCTCCCTCCTCCGCCTTGCGATCCACGGCACCAAACCACGCTCCCTCACCCAGCCTGATCCATAAGACACGCCCTAGGGGGCCTTCGGCGCCTTCGTTCGAGGTTTGGCCCGGGCCCCGCGCGGCGGGCGGCGCTGGAACAGGACCAGCCCCAGCGCCACGGCCGTCAGGGCGAGCTGGAGCGGCAGTGCGACGGGCGCCAGCGGTCGTTGCAGGGCCCAGCCCAGGACCACGAGCACCCACACCGCCCCCCACCGGGCCGGCGCCGGCAGCCCCAGCGTCCGGGCGATCGCCGACACCGCCAGCAGCGCGAGCAGTTGGCACGCGGTCGGCAGCCAGCGCAGCAGCCCGTCCGCGCTCTCCCAGCCGGCCGCCGACGCGAGGAAGCGCGCCAGCGTCCCGTACCACGCGCCCTCCACCGGCTCCGGCTCCCAGCCGAGCACGGCCGGCGCGGTGTGCAGCGCGGCGAACGTGACCAGCATCCCGGCCGCGAGCAGCGCGGTGCGCGGACGCAGCAGCGACAGCGCGGCGCTCTGCACCACGATCAGCAGCACCACCGCCGTCACCGTCACCGGCGGCAGCGCCTTCAGCAGTTCCTTGCCGGACAGCGCGTCCTGCGCGAGGTCGGGCGCGGACAGCAGCGGCCCCCAGAACAGGGCCACCGCCAGCCCCAGCAGCCCCCACAGCGCGAGCGCGATCCGCCGCTCCACCACCTCGCCCGCGGTCGCCGCGACGGCCTGCGGCTCCGGCTGCCGCTCGGGCGGCACGAAGACGGGGATGCCGTACGCCGGCGTCGCCGTGTCGTGCCCGCTCCACACGTACGCGGGCGCGGGGCTGGTGTACTCCTGCTCGTGCCGGGCGAGCCGCTCCCGCCGCTCGGCCGCCCTGCGGGCCCGGTCCGCGTCGCGCGCGGTCTCCTGCTTCGTCCGCCGGGCCGTCAGCCGCGCCCACAGCCTCGACGGCTGGGGGTCCCGACCGGCGAGCGCGGCCCGCAGCCCCGGCGCGGACGCCAGCGCCATCACCGTCATCGACAGCACCATCGCCCAGCCCGCGCCGGAGATCCCGGTCGGGCCCAACAACAGCGCCGCACTGCCCAGCACCAGGGCGCACATGGCGCTCTGCACCACGGCGAGCGCACCCGTGCGCCCCTGCACCCGCAGCACCGCGAGGTACAGCTCCACCGCGACGCGCGGCAGCGCCGCGGCGGCCAGCAGCCGCAGCACGGTGGTGCCGTTCTCCGCGTACGCGGCGCCGAACGGCGCGAGGATCAGCGGGGCGAACAGCACCAGCACCAGCACCACCGGCACGAGCAGCAGCGTCATCCGCCGCAGCGCCCCGCGCACCCCGGCGGCCAGGGTCTCCGGGCTGTGGGAGGCGTGCGCGGTCAGCGAGGCGGCCATGTTGATGGCCATGACCTCCATCGTCGCGCCGACGGTGTACGCGATGTAGAAGTAGCCGTTGTCGGCGGCGTCGAAGCGGACGGCGACCATCACCGGCAGCAGGTTGACCATCGCCAGCGTGAACAGCGAGCCCACCGAGTCACCGGCGAGGAACCGCACGATCTCCCGCAGCCGCGGCGGCTCGCGGTCCCGGTCGGCCGCGGCCTGTTGGGGGATCAGCCGGCGGAAGACGAGCCAGCCGAGCGGCAGTACGGAGAGCGCGATCGCCGCCGCCCAGGACACGAAGACGCCCAGCACCGGCAGCGCGGTCGCGAAGGCGGCCAGCAGCAGGAGCTTGGCGATCGAGAAGACCGCATTGCCCACGGGCACCCAGAACGCCCGCCGCAGCCCGGTCAGCACCCCGTCCTGGAGGGTCAGCAGCGCCCAACTGACGCAGGCGGTCACGAAGCACACCCCGGGCCAGAAGCCGGCGAGCGGTTCGTACGACTCGCCCCACAGCGGCAGGGTGAACAGGAAGCCGATCGAGACGACCGTGACCACCACGGAGCTGGTGAGGTACGTGCGCCACACCAGCGGCCCGGTGCGGCGGCCGGCCCGCGGCACGTACCGCACCACGGCGCCCGTCATCGTCGTCGCGGTGACGGAGGCCAGCAGGCGCATCGCGGCGATCGCGGCCGAGCCCTCGCCGACCGCCTCCTGGGTGTAGTAGCGGGCGGCGACCAGCCAATAGCCGAGGCCGAGCGCGGCGGAGACGCCCGTGGAGAGCATCAGCGCGTACGCGTTGCGGAAGAGCGAGTCCCCGGAGTCGGAGCCCGCGCCCTCCTGGCCGTCCCCGTCGCCGGCCGGTTCGCGCTCCGGGCGCCCCGCGGCGGCGGACGGGGGCAGGGCACGCAGTCGGGTGGTGTCGACGTCAGACACGGGGCTCGCCGTGGGGGTACGCCCGCAGCTGCACGGTCTCGTCGACCGCGGGTGCGCCCGCCGGGCCCGTACGCCGTCGCGTCCGGCCGGTCGTGAACGGCGGCGCCGGCGCCACCGCGCCCTTCTCCAGCACGGCGAGGATCCGTTCGGCCTTGAGCGGGTCGGCGGGCAGCGCGTGCCGGGCGAAGTAGCGGGCGGCGTCCGGCGACGGCGAGGCGTCGGTGAACCACTCGCCGGCGTAGTCGTCGAGCGGGGGGTCGTAGAGGTAGCCGGTAGGGATCCGGTGCTCGTCCAGCAGCGCGATCGCCGCGTCCCGGTCGGCGACCAGCAACGGCACCCGGAACAGCGGCTGCACGGGACCGGGGCGGCGCACCGCCCAGCGGGACGCCAGCAGCTTCGCGGTGCCGGCGCGGTGCGCGGCGAGGCGGTCGTCGAGTCGGGCGACCATGCGCTCGGTCCGCCGCAGCCGCAGCCCGCCGGGCCGCATGCGGTAGTCGTGCATGTCCACCCGGATCCAGGAGTCGAAGTCGGCGAGTGCGCTCGGGTAGCCCGCGGTCGGCATCGTCCGCCGCAACTCGTCGATCCGCAGCGGCTGGCGGATGTCGGTCCGGTCCACGAGCCCCAGCAGGCGCACCGCGGCGCGCGCCGCCGCGGTCAACCGCAGTCCCCGAACGCCCGCCTCAGCATAAGGGCGGATGCCGTACGTCAGTTCTGACAGCAGATTTCCGGGTGCGAGCAGTTCGTCCCTGGCCCGCTCGAAGGCGGGGCGCAGCGCGGGGTCGGCGAGGGCGAGGACGCCGCCCGTCCCGGCGTCGGGCAGCTTGGAGAGGCTGAAGACGGACGCCTCGCCGAAGGTGCCGACGAGCCGTCCCTCGATCTCGCTGCCGAGCGCGTGCGCCCCGTCCTCGATCAGCGGGATGCCCAGGAGGTGGCAGCGGGAGCGCAGTTCGGGGGCGGGGTCGGGGTTCCCGTACAGATTGACCGTCAGGACCGCGGACAGCCCGTGCCAGACGGACTCGGGCACGGCGGCGACGTCGATGGAGCCGTCCTCGGGGCGCAGCGGCGCCTGCACCGGTCGCAGCCCGGCCGCGAGCACGACGAAGAAGATGACGTCGTCGTTGACCGGCGACATCAGCACCCGTCCGCCCGGGCGGCACCAGTGGCGCAGCGCCAGGTACATCGCGAGCCGACACGACGGCACGTAAAGACACTCCCGGCCCAGCCGTTCGCGCATCAGCCCTTCGATCGCTGCGTACGCGGACGTCGACCGGCCTTCCCCAAGGCCCATTGCGTCCCCCCAGAAAACCCCGCCCCCAAATGTGGACCTCAGCGGACTCCGTCGTCAATCACGGCACAGGGCCCACCCCCTCGGGGGGTGGGCCCTGTGCGGAGTCGTCGGGACGCCGGTCTCACTCCTCCAGCGTCAGCCCTTTTCGCAGCCTGACGAGGGTGCGGGAGAGCAGCCGGGAGACGTGCATCTGGGAGATGCCCAGCTCCTCGCCGATCTCCGACTGGGTCATGTTGGCGACGAAGCGGAGGGAGAGGATCTTGCGGTCCCGCGGCTGGAGGCCGGCGATCAGCGGCTTCAGGGACTCCACGTACTCGATGCCTTCGAGGCCGTGGTCCTCGTAGCCGAGGCGGTCGGCGAGGGCGCCCTCGCTGTCGTCCTCCTCGTGCTGGGCGTCCAGCGAACTCGCGGTGTACGCGTTGCTCGCGGCCATGCCCTCGATGACCTCGTCGCGGGAGAGGCCGAGGTGCTCCGCCAACTCGCCGACCGTGGGGGAGCGGTCCAGGCGCTGGGCGAGCTCGTCACCGGCCTTCGCGAGGTCGAGCCGCAACTCCTGGAGGCGGCGCGGCACGCGCACGGACCAACTGGTGTCGCGGAAGAAGCGCTTGATCTCGCCGATGATCGTCGGCATGGCGAAGGTCGGGAACTCGACGCCGCGGCTGAGTTCGAACCGGTCGATCGCCTTGATGAGGCCGATGGTGCCGACCTGGATGATGTCCTCCATCGGCTCGCTGCGGGAGCGGAAGCGGGAGGCGGCGAACTTGACCAGGGCGAGGTTGAGCTCGACGAGGGTGTTGCGTACGTACGCGTACTCGTGCGTGCCCTCCTCCAGCTCCTGGAGCCGGGCGAAGAGGGTCTTCGACAGGGCGCGCGCGTCCAGCGGCGCCACCTCGTCGAAGGGGATCTCGGGAAGGTCGAGGTCCGCGAGGGGGTCGTGCGTCTCGGGGTCGGTCCCGAGGGGGGTCTGGGGGGGTGCCTGCAGTGCCTGTGCCGACGGCGCGGTGGTGGGGGTGCGCGATTCGTCGAGCCGGGGTGACATGGATCTCCTCCGTCGTTCTCGGCATATGGCTGCCGATGCCCATACGTGAGCTCTGGGGGTGAGCGGCGCCTCCAAGCCGGTCGTGGGGAAGGTCCCGTTGCGGTTCCCTACAAGCCCTACCCGCTTCTCGCGATCGAATGCAAATGCCAATTACGCTATATGTCCGTTTTATTGGGTTTCTTCAGGGGTGGTCGCATGGCCGGGGAGCAGGGAAAGGGCGTAATGTTCGAGGCAAACCACGGCGCGAAGGGACGTGCATGGACGGCGGGACCGCCGCAGGCAGCGTGAACCAGGGCCGCCTTCGGGTCGACGTCAGGACCGAGGGCCGCAGTGCAGTGCTGAAACCGGCGGGTGAGCTCGACCACCACACGGCCGCCCTGCTGCAGACGCCCCTCGACGCAGCCCTCGCCGACGGCCGCTCGCGGCTCGTCATCGACTGCTCCCAACTGGACTTCTGCGACTCCACGGGCCTCAACGTGCTGCTCACCGCCCGGCTGAAAGCCGAGGCCGCCGGCGGCGGGGTCCACCTGGCGGAGACGCAGCCCGTGGTGGCCCGGGTCCTGGAGATCACCGGAGCGGGCGCCGTCTTCACCATGCACGAGACCGTGCAGGCGGCCCTCGACGGCTGAGCCGACGGCCCAGCACCCCCGGGGCGGATCCGCAGCGGATTCCGCTCACGGCGAGGGTGAGTGTTGTCACTGCCGCATGGGGCAGGAGAGTTTCCACAGGTCCCGCGCGGAGCGTTGGGCGTCGGGCACTCTGAGTACGGACCCGCGGGCGAGCCCGAGCAGATCCGGACGTGTGAAAAGCGACTGCGTGAGCAGGACTCCATATATGCGGGACACATATGTCACGCACAGGCGATCTGGTGATTCGGTGAGGTGAAGCGCTGATGAGCACCACCCGGCCGCAGCCGGGCGACCTCGGTCGTGAGCCGAGCGACGCCCGTGGCAACGGCACCTCGGCCGTGCCGCGCACCCCCGGGAGTGCCCGGCCGCCGGTGCGCTGCCTGCCGCTGGCCAGCGCCAGCGGCATCGTGCCGCTCGCCCGGGACTTCACTCGCCAGGCGCTGTACGACTGGGGCTGGCTGCCGGCCGCGACCGCGGACCGCAGGGCCGCGGCGGAGGACGTCCTGCTGGTCGTCTCCGAGCTGGTGACGAACGCCTGCCTGCACGCGGAGGGCCCGGACGAACTCCGCGTCGGCTGCGACGGCAAGGTGCTGCGCCTGGAGGTCACCGACCACGGAGCCGGCCAGCCGGCCCCGCGCACTCCCCACCGCGCGGGCCGCCCCGGCGGGCACGGCATGTTCATCGTCCAGCGCCTGTGCCTGGACTGGGGGGTCCAGCGGACCCCCGGCGCCCCCGGCAAAACGGTCTGGGCGGAACTGGCGGCGCCGTCCTGACGGCCCGCCCCTTCCCAGCGCGTGCGGCCGGCTGACGGCGGAGCCGCTGTACCCCCGCGGGCGCGTTGAGTTCGCTCGCGCAGTTCCCCGCACCCCTGTTTCGCTGGCCCCGTCACTTGTCTGCGGGCTAGGGGCAGGGGTTTTAGGGGCGCGGGGAACTGCGCGACAAGCCCACCACGGTTCGCGGGGGAGAACGCACCCGGAGGGAAACGGCGGGGATCGGGGGCGCTGGGGGTCCCCCCACGCCCTCTGGGCGTAGGGGGCGGAACTGCGCGAACAACCCACCACCGGGCCGCAGAGGTCAACGCGCCCGCAGGGAGGGCGCGGGCATCCCGGGCGTCAACAAGGCGTGCGCATTGTCTTCCTTCCCCATCGCCCCCGGCGTACCTTGGCCGCCGATCTGATGTGCCGTCAGTAAAACGTAAGGGGAGCTCTGAGGTGACCTACCAGAAGCGGACAGCTCTCGCACTCGCGGCGGCAACGGCCGCAGTGACCGCGGCGACCCCGGTGCTCCTGCTCACCGCCCCCGCCGCCCACGCCGCCGTCGTCGACGTCAACTACCAGTGCCAGACGCCCATCGGCCCCAAGGGCGCCGTCTCGCCCGTCGACATCAAGGCCGTCAAGAGCGGCAGCGGCTACGACGTGACGATGTCCTTCGAGAAGGGCGTCTCGTCCAGCCCCATCGAGCTCGGCAAGGGCGCGATGAACCCCAGCGCGAAGATCAAGCTGGGCGGCGCCGACTCGGGCGAGGTCGCGGTCGTGGGCAAGCCGAACGACGCGGCCGTACCCGCGAACACCCCGATCAAGATCGGCAAGCTCACCGGCAAGTACGCCCCGAAGAAGAACGGCAAGGTGACCTTCACCGCCGGGGTGCTGACCATCAAGGCGCTCGGCACGACCACGACGTGCACGCCGTCCAACAAACCGGGGCCCTCGCTGGAGCTGGACGTCACGGGCGCGGCCGGCTCCGGCGGGACCGGTGGTTCCGGCGGTTCCGGATCCGACAGCGGCGGCACCACCGGCGGCAACGGCACGGGCGGCACCACCGGTGGCAGCTCCGCCGACGGCGCCGCCGAACTCCCCAAGACCGGCCCCCTGGACTCCGCCGTCGCCCTCGCCACCCTCGGCGGCACCGTCGTGCTCACCGGAGCCGCCGGAGTCCTCTGGCTCACCCGCCGCGGCGCCCGACGCACCGCGGGCTGAACGTGCCGGCCCGCCTGCGCACCGCCCTGGTGGGCCTGGTGGTGCTGCTCGCCACCGCACCCTCGCCCGGCCCGGCCCTCGCGGCGCCCGGCGAACGGCCCGGCTGGAGCGTGCGGCCCGCGCCGGGCGACGGCAGCCGGCCGTACGCGTACGCGGAGGGCGCGCCCGGAGCCGTACTGGAAGACCGGATCACGGTGACCAACCCGGGCGCTGCGCCGCTGACCGTACGACTACGGCCCGCGGACGAGCCCGCGGACGAGCCCGCGCCGGGCCCGGAGAAGGGCCCCGCGAAGGGCGCCGCGAAGGGCGTCGGCCGGTGGATCGCGCTCGCCGCGCCCACCGTGACCGTCCCGCCCCGCACCCGCGCCGACGTGCCGTACACCCTCACCGTGCCCGCCGACGCCGCCCCCGGCGACCACCGCGCCGCGGTCCTGGCGACGGTCGCGCATCGCGCCGAGGGGCGCCCGGCGCGGGAGACGGCCGTACGGATCAGGCTCCGGGTCACCGGGCCCGCGCTCGCCGCGCTCACCGTCGAGGGCCTCACCGCCGAGGGCGCCACCCTCCGCTACACCCTGGTCAACCGGGGCAACACGGTCCTCGAACCACGGGTCGTCCTCACCGCGGACGCCCTGCTGGGCACCGGCTTCCGGCGCGCCGCGCGGGGCGTGCCCGCCGAGCTGCGGCCCGGCCAGCGCGTCGCCGTCAGCGAGGCCTGGCGCGACCCACCGGCACTCGACCGGGTCGACGTGCGCGTCAGCGCGACGGCCGCGGGGGACGCGCGCGCCGCCGCGGCCGTCACCGTGACCTTCGTCCCCTGGGGCCGGCTCGCGGGCGCCGTACTCCTCGCCGCGGTGCTCGTCCTCCTCGTCCGCCTCGGGGCCCGCCGCCGTAGCCGTGCCGGCCCCGCCCCGTCCCCGCTCCGGCCCGACACCGAACGGCACTTGACGAGGGCAGGCACATGACGAAGCACCAGCCCGGCACACTCCGCAGCGCGGCGCCTTCGCGGACGTACTCCGTACTGCTCCTCGCCCTCCTTCTGGTCCTGCTGCCACCCCCCACCGCCGGCGCGGCCGAGGAGGGGCCGAAGGTCGCCCTGGACCGACAACAGGCCGCCAAGGGCGGGAAGGTCACCGTCAGCGGCAGCGGCTGGCCGCAGCGGACCCTGCTCATGCTGCTGCTCTGCGGGGAGAACATGCTCGGCGGCACGAACTCCTGCGCCAACGCGCAGGGGCGCGCCGTCACCACGGACGACCGGGGCGCCTTCCGCAAGGAGCTGCCCGTGGTCGCACCGCCCAAGCCGTGCCCCTGCGTGGTGCACGTCGCGACGGTCACCGGCGGGCCGACCACCGCGGACGCCCCGTTCGCCGTCACCGGCCACCCCACCGCGCCGCTGCCCGCCCCCACCGGCACGGGCAAGCTGGCCGTCCTCGCCACGACCCGCCTCGAAGGGGACTCCGGCGTCCTCGTCTTCTTCGGCGCCGCGCCCGCCCGCCGGCTGGTCTTCACCGTCGGCAACCTCGGCACGACCCCCGTCAAGGACCCCGTCTTCCAGGTCGGCACCGCGCACGGCGTGTACGCGCCGCAGTGGGACGAACGGCAGTGGCGCGGCACCATCGCGCCGGGCCAGAAGGCGAAGGTGACGCTGCCCGTCGAACTCTCCGCGGGCGCCCACGGGGACTACGAGGTCTCCGTCAGGTACGGCGGGAAGGTCATCGCGACCCAGCCGTGGGGCGTGGGCCGGCCGTGGGGCGTCACGGTCTTCTGGGTGCTGCTCGCGGTCGTCGTCCCGGCGGCGCTGTTCCGCGTCGGCATGGCGGTGGTGGACCGGGTCCGGCCGGCCCGGCCGGCCCGCGCGTCCGCCGCCCCCTCCGAGGCACCGCCCCGGGCCCCGTCCGAGATCGCCGCCACGGCTTCGCTGCCGTGGTTCACCCCCGACTCCGCACCGGCTGAGAACCGACCCACGACGAAGGGACCACCGTGAGGACGCAACGGAGGCTGGGCGCGGCCGGGATCGCGCTGCTGCTCGGCGGCGCGGGGATCTGGCTCGCCGCCGCACCCGCGCAGGCCGCGGAGGTGGCGTACGCGACGGAGTGCATCCCGCCGCCGATCTCCGGGTTGCCGCCCGTGCAGGGCACCACCAAGGCGCTGATCACCGCGCCCGCCGAAGCGAAGGTCGGCGACGAGGTCGAGGTCGTCTGGAAGACGGTCCAGGCGGCGTCGAAGAACCCGGACGTGCTCGACCTGGACAAGGACACCGTCAAGCCCACCGGCACCGTCAAACTCGGCGGCGCGGCCACCGGCACGCTGACGGTGGAGGGCCCCCGGCAGAACCCGGCGATCCCGAAGAACAGCCCGATGCTGCTCTCGGACATGAAGGGCAAGCTGAAGCTGGAGAAGGCGGGCGAGATCACGCTGACGCCGGACAAGTACGCGATCAACGTCTCCAAGCCGATCTCGACGGACACCAAGTGCGCGCCGAAGGAGGCGGTGCAGGTCGCGACGAAGATCAAGGTGACGGCGGGTGGTGGCGGCACGACGGGCGGCGGTACGACCGGCGGCGCGGCTGCCGGTGGCGCTGCGGCCGGTGGCAGCTCGGGCGGCAACGGCGGGCAGACCGACTTCCCCGGCAGGACCGTCGAGACGACGTACGGCTGTACGTCCCCCGGCCCCGCCAGCATCAAGGCGCCCATCACGATCAACGCGAAGAAGGACGGCGGCAGCTACGCCCTCACGGTCAAGACCGGCGAATCGGTGATGAACAGCCCCGCACCGCTGCCGGCCGGCGCGATGAAGGGCTCCATGAGCATCGCCCTCGGCGGCGCGGACAAGGGCGCGGTGACCGTCGTCGGCCAACCGAACAAGGACCCCATCGAGGCGGGCAAGCCCGTCGGCATCGGCGAGCTGAAGGGCACGTACAAGCCCGGCGCGACGGGCAAGTCCACGCTCAGCCCCGGCAAGCTGACGATCGACGTCAACCTCGGCGGCCAGAAGATCGTGATCCCGTGCGAGGTGAAGGGCGCGGTGGGGGTGTCCCTGGAGCTGACGACGGCGGCGCAGCAGGGCGGAGCGTCCGGCGGTGCTGCGTCCGGCGGTGCTGCGGGTGGCTCGTCCGGCGGCGGTACGAACGGCGGCCTCGCGGACACGGGCGCGGACGATTCGGGCTCCCTGCCCGCGCTGGCCCTGGCAGCCGGCACGGTGCTCCTCCTGGGCGCAGCGATCTTCGCCCTCACCCCGTGGACCCGCCTCCGGCGCCGCCGCTGACGCCTGCGGCTTGTCACGCAGCTCCGCCCCCTAGGGAGTGGGGGGACACCAGCGCTCCCAAACCCCGCCGTTTCCCCTCGGGTGCGTTTCCCTCTGCGGGTTCGCGCAGTTCCCCGCGCCCCTGATTCGCTGCCCCGTCGCTTGTCTGCGGGCTGTGGCAGGGGTTCAGGGGCGCTGGGGGTACCACCACGCCTTCTGGGCTTGATCCTTAACATCGGGCTTGATTTCGTTCGGTTAGTGTCGCGGGGCGTTTGACGGTT